>DAHWBL010000042.1 GCA_027323595.1 Acetobacteraceae bacterium
CGGATCACCTCGTCGAGATTGAGATAGACCGCAAGATAGCCATCAAGAATCTCGATCCGGCGCTCGATCGCCGCCAGCCGATGGCGGGACCGGCGTTCCAGCACCTCAAGGCGATGATCCAACCACGCCCGCAGCACCGGCTTCAGCCCCAGCACCTGCGGCACCCGCTCGCCGGTCAGCACGTTCATGTTGAGCGAGAAGCGGGATTCGAGCGCGGTGGCGCGAAACATCGATTCCATCAACTGCGCCGGCTCGGCGGTGCGTGTGCGCGGCTCCAGCACCAGGCGCACAAGTTCGGTGCTCTCATCACGCACGTCGCCAAGCAGCGGCAGCTTTTTTTCTTCCAGCAACTGCGCGATCTGCTCGATCAGCCGCGCCTTTTGCACTTGATACGGAATTTCGGTGATGACGATGCGCCAACTGCCGTGGCTGCCACGCTCGACATCCCAGCGCGCGCGCACGCGAAACCCGCCACGGCCGATCTCATAGGCCGCGGCGATCGTGGCCGGGTCCTCCACCAGAATTCCCCCGGTGGGAAAATCCGGGCCGCGCACATGCGCGAGCAGCCCGGCGGTGTCGATCTCGGGATCGCGGATCATCGCGATCGCGGCGGCACACAGCTCGCCGGCATTGTGCGGCGGAATCGATGTCGCCATACCAACCGCGATGCCCGCCGCGCCATTGGCCAGCAAATTCGGAAACGCCGACGGCAACACCACCGGCTCCTGTTCCTCGCCGTCATAGGTGGGGCGAAAATCGACCGCGTCTTCGTCGATCCCCTGCAACAATGCAGCGGCCACCTCGGTCAGACGCGATTCCGTGTAGCGCATCGCCGCGGCGTTATCGCCGTCGATGTTGCCGAAATTGCCCTGCCCCTCGACCAGCGGATAGCGCACAGCGAAATCCTGCGCGAGCCGCACCAGCGTCTCATACACCGCGGCATCGCCATGCGGATGGTATTTGCCGATCACGTCGCCGACCACGCGCGCGCATTTCTTGAAGCCGGCGCTGGGGTCCAGCCGCAATTGCTGCATGGCGAAAATCAGCCGCCGATGCACCGGCTTCAGCCCGTCGCGCACATCCGGCAGGCTGCGCGACATGATGGTGGAGAGCGCATAGGCCAGATAGCGCTGGCTCAGCGCATCCGCCAACGGTGTGTCGTCGATCTTACCCGCGATGTCGTCCATGCAACCCCAGCCGATTCGTGCCGGCTGGTTCTAAAGCATGCACGGCCGGACCGGAACCGGCCCGGCCGTGCGCGCGATCAGGCCAGCCTGGCCGCCCACTGCGCGACGCGCGCGCCCAGCAGCCGCGCGGTCTGCAGGTCGCCGCCGCGCGGGGCCTCCTCGGGCGAGGCGTCGGACGGCGAAATCGCCAGCGCGCCGGCCGAGCCCGCGGTCCAGTTCACGTCGTCGGGGCCATGCGCCTTGGTGTTGGACGGCAGCAGACC
>DAHWBL010000046.1 GCA_027323595.1 Acetobacteraceae bacterium
CGATGTCGAGATCACCTCCGCGCCCGGCGGCAGACTGGTCAGCCAGGCCTTCTGCTCGGCCCTGCCGATCGCCTACAGCGCCCTGCGCGACGGCGACGACTGGCAGCACTTCGCCCAGTTGGTCCTCGACGCCGCCTATGAGGCCACGCTGTGGGCCGGGGTGCTCAACGCCCGTCGCGGCGGCAGCGACATCGTCTGCCTCACGCTGCTCGGCGGCGGCGCCTTCGGCAACGACCCCGCCTGGATCAACCACGCCATCCGCCGCGCCCTGCGCCTTGCCGCGCCGCACGCGCTCGATGTGCAGCTGGTTTGCTACCACGCGCCGAACCGCGAAACCAAAGCCATGATCGCGGAGTTCAGCCAGCACACCCCGCGCGGCGCATAACCGCCGGAAATTCCCGGTGCTGTCTGCCTCACCCGGCCATCATCTCGATATCACCCAGCCGCCAGCTTCGGTCGAAATAGCCCTCGAGCGGGCCGAACAGGCGGAAATAGGCGAACCAGGCCTTGCCCGGCTCGGTCGGGACCCAGTTCTTCTCCCGCCCCGCCGGCGGCGTCGGCCCAAACACGATCTCCACCGACCCGTTCGGGTTCTTCAGCAAATCCTGCCGCGACGAACGATCCGCGATCTGCCGCGGGTTCTGCACCAGGCAGCGCGTCTGCGCATCGTACAGCGTGACCGACCAGAACAGCTTCGCCGGCGGGTTCGCCGGCACATGCAGCCGATAGCGCCGCCCACCATCCAGCGCATGGCCATCGCGGTCATGATAGGCGCTGAGATAGGCGGACCCGACCCCCGGCGTCGTGGTCAACACCGCCTGGGACGCACCCATCACCTCATAGAAAAACGCCGTCCGCTCCTCGAACAACGTCGAATCGCCGACATCCTGGGCGAAATCCATGTCCGGCGGGATCAGAAACTCCCATTGCGCGTCATCGCGATATCGCATCCGGGGGAATCGCTTGTCGAACGCGGAGGCCCTGGCCATCGCCTCGCCCACCACCGCCGCCTCGTCCAGCAGCGCCTGCTGCCGATGCGTCGGCGCGAACGCCTGGCCCTTCTCGATGCCAAGCGGCTTGAGCATCGCGGCGAAAAACCGATCCCGATCCTCGACCACCTCGGACCGCAGCGCATTGGCCAGCCGCCGCCAATAGGCCATGCCGCGCGGATGGCCCATGCCGGTCAGCGCGCCGTCCTTTCTGAACCGAAGCAGGCGCGTCCGCGGAGCCTCCGCCCGCCGGCTGTGCGGATAGGCGCGAAGCTCGCCCAACATCGCCCGCGCCTTCTGCCCGTCCGGCTCCAGCACCCGGCCGAACAGCAGCACGCCGAAGGTGCGCGACGTCAAAACCCGCGATGTCGCCGGCACATCCCGCGGCACCTCCTGGCCCGGCCCGACAATGATCAGCGTCGCGCCCTCGCCCTTGTCCGCACCCGCGAGCCCCAGATCGGCGATCGGCCGATCCCACCAGTCGATCAACGAACTGCCGGTCGCCCCGGCCGGATATTCCATGACCACAGGGCCGGAGGCCGCCAGGTCGAGGGCGACAAAAAAATACGGCGTGGTCAGGTTGGACCCGAGCATCACGCTGACATCGCGATAGCCCTCGACAACCACCAGGTCACCAGCCACCGCGCCCGCATTGTCCGCCAGCGCCTCACGCACACCCTGCATGCCCACGATCGGCGTCGCCCACAGATAACACTGCACCGCCCGCTGGAAATCCATCTCGTCATACAGTTTCGCAACCGTATCATGCGTCGGCATGCCAAGCTCGAACCCAAGCCGGCCGATGCGTGTCTGCACCATCTGGAACTCTCCATGCCGCGGATCATGCGGTCGTTGCGCGAACGCCGCCGGCGTCGGCATCGCGGCCGCGCAAAACGGTGCCACGAGCCCCATGACATCCCGGCGGCTGAAACGCATCACACCCCTCCGCACCCCGGACACCCTGCCCGATCCGCCGACCGGGTCAAAGCCCCGCCGCCGCCACCGCCTCCCCCACCACCGCCGCATCGACACCCAGCGTGATCACCACCAGCCACCCGCCCCCCTCCGGCGCGGCCAGCGCCACCGGCTCGGGCCCGGCCACCCGGTTTCCCACCACCTGATACGCCACCACCGCCCCACCAGGCGCCACCACCAGCCCCTTCACCCGCAACAGCGCCTCGCCCAGCGAAGCGCACAGCCGCGCGAGCGAAGCCAGCACCGCCTCGGGCGCCAGTTCCCCCACCCGTATCGTGCGCGTGCCCACCAAGGACACATGCTCCGCCACCAGCCGCCCACGCGGCGGCAGCACCCGCGCGCGTGGGCGCGGCGCGAGCAGCATCGGCCCATCCACCGCCGCCGCCACCATGATCTCGGCGATCGGAT
>DAHWBL010000460.1 GCA_027323595.1 Acetobacteraceae bacterium
TTCTGTTCCGCGCTGGCGTCCTTCTGGTATTTCGCCTGCCATTCCTTGTACGGCATGCCATAGACGATCTCGCGCGCATCGGGATCGGCAAGCGCCATGCCCTTCGCCTCCGCCGCCTCGCGATACCAGCGGCTGAGGCAGTTGCGGCAGAAGCCGGCGAGGTTCATCAGGTCGATGTTCTGCACATCGGTGCGCTCACGCAGATGTTCCACCAGGCGGCGGAACGCGGCGGCCTCCAGCTCGGTGCGGGTGGCCTGGTCGAATTCGGGAACTGTCATCGCGCTCTCCAGCAAAACTGATCGCCCCTACATGGCGCGGCGCGCGCGGCTTCGCCATAGTCGGCGGTGGAGGAAGTGCATGACCGGCTTTGGCCCGATCCCGAGCGATGGCGCCGCGCGCGCGCTGCTGCGTGGCTGCTTCGACGCCGCGGTGGCGAGCGCGCAGCCGGCGCGGATGCTGGCCGGCCATCTGCCGCGCCGACCGGCCGGGCGCTGCGTGGTGGTGGGGGCGGGCAAGGCGGCGGCGGCGATGGCCGCCGCGCTGGAGGCGGCCTGGCCGGATGTCGACCTGTCCGGCGCGGTGGCGGTGCCGCATGGCACCATCGCGCCGGCGGGCCGGATCGCGCTGCTGCCGGCCGCCCATCCGGTGCCTGATGCCGGGTCGCAAGCCGCCGCGCGGCGGATGCTGGAGCTGGTGGCCGGGCTGGGGCCGGACGATCTGGTGCTGGCGCTGATCTCGGGCGGCGCCTCGGCGCTGCTGGCGCTACCGGCCGAGGGGGTGAGCCTGGCGGAGAAGCAGGCGGTGACGCAGGCGCTGCTGCGCAGCGGCGCGCCGATCGGGCAGATGAACGTGGTGCGCCGGGCGCTGTCGGCGATCAAGGGCGGGCGGCTGGCCGCGGCGGCCGCGCCGGCCGTGGTGGTGACGCTGGCGATCAGCGACGTGCCGGGCGACGACCCGGCGACGATCGGCAGTGGCCCGACGGTGGCCGACCCGGCCGGGCCGGCGCGGGCGATGGCGATTGTCGAGCGATACCGGATCGCGGTGCCGGCCTCGGTGCGCGCGCGCCTGATGGCGGCGGCGCCGGCGCCGCGAACCGAGGTGGATTTCCGGCTGATCGCCAAGCCGCAGGGCGCGCTCGCCGCCGCTGCCGACCACGCGCGGGCCAGCGGGCTGGCCTGTCTGATCCTGGGCGACGCGATCGAGGCGGAGGCGTGCGAGCTGGGGCGCGCGCTGGCCGGCATCGCGCTGGGCGCGCGCCGGCATGGCACCCCGCTGGCTCCGCCATGCCTGATCCTGTCGGGCGGCGAGGCGGGCGTCACCATCGCACCGGGGGCGCCGCACGGGCAGGGCGGGCGCAACACCGCGTTTCTGCTGGGCTTCGCGCTGGCGCTGGAGGCGGCGGGCGGGGACGCCGCGATCTGGGCGCTGGCCGCCGACACCGATGGCATCGACGGTGCCTCCGACGCCGCCGGCGCGCTGTTCGCGCCTGACAGCCTCGACCGGCTGCGCGCCACCGGGGCCGACCCGGCGGGGCTGCTGGCGGCCCATGATTCCTATCGCGCCTTCGATCCGCTGGGCGATCTGCTGCGCACCGGGCCGACCGGCACCAACGTCAATGATTTTCGCGCCATCCTGATCACCTGAAGGAAATCGCATGTCCTCTCGTCCGCACCGGCTGCGCCGCCGCCGTCGCACCCGCATCATCGCCACCGTCGGACCCGCCTGTGCCAACGCGGAGATGCTGGGCCGGCTGTTCCATGCCGGGGCCGACGTGTTCCGGCTGAATTTCTCGCACGGCACGCATGAGGACCATGCGAAGAGCTTCGCGCTGATCCGCGCGCTGGAGGAGCAGGCGGGCCGGCCGATCGGCATTCTGGCCGATGTGCAGGGGCCCAAGCTGCGGGTCGGGCGGTTCGCCGGCGGGCGGGTGCATCTGCAGACCGGCCAGGCTTTCACGCTCGATCTGAACCCCACGCCGGGCAATGCGCGGCGGGTCAATCTGCCGCACACCGAGATCATGCAGGCGGCGGGCATCGGCACCACGCTGCTGCTCGACGATGGCAAGCTGCGGCTGCGGGTGGTGCGCAACCGGGGCGACCGGCTGGAGTGCGAGGTGGTGACCGGCGGGCCGCTGTCGGACCGCAAGGGGGTGAACGTGCCCGACATCGTGCTGCCGATCCCGGCGCTGACGCAGAAGGACCACGCCGATCTCACCTTCGCGCTCGACCAGGGCTGCGATTTCGTCGGGCTGTCGTTCGTGCAGCGCGCCGAGGATGTGGCGCAGGCGCGCGAGATCGCGGCCGGGCGGGCGTGGATCATGACCAAGCTGGAAAAGCCGCAGGCGCTGGACAATCTGGACGCGATCCTGGCGCTGTCGGACGCGGTGATGGTGGCGCGCGGCGATCTGGGGGTGGAACTGCCGCCCGAGGAGGTGCCGCTGGCGCAAAAGCGCATCGTGCGCGCCGCGCGGGCGCTGGGCCGGCCGGTGGTGGTGGCCACCCAGATGCTGGAAAGCATGATCACCGCGCCGGCGCCGACGCGCGCGGAGGCGTCCGATGTCGCCACCGCGGTGTTCGATGGCGCGGACGCGGTGATGCTGTCGGCGGAGACCGCGGCCGGGCAATATCCGTATGAGGCGGTGAACATGATGGACCGCATCATCGCCCGCACCGAGGCCGATGCCGGCTGGCGCGAGACCATCGATGCCACCCGTCCGCCGCCGGGCCATTCATCCGCGGACGCGATCGCCGCGGCGGCGGCACAGGTGGCGGGCAGCATCGGCGCGCCGGTGATCGTTGCCTTCACCGAATCGGGCAGCACGGCGCTGCGCGTCGCGCGCACCCGCCCGGCGGCACCGGTGGCCGCGATCACGCCGACCATCGCGACCGCGCGGCGGCTGGCGGTGGTGTGGGGGGTGCATGCGGTGATCAGCACCGGGGCGCACAGCGTTACCGAGGCGGTGAGCCGGGCGCTGCGCACCGCGGTATCGGACGGGTTCGCCGAGGTTGGGCAGGAGGTGGTGGTGGTCGCCGGCCTGCCGTTCGGGCAGACCGGCAGCACCAACATGCTGCGGGTGGCGGCGGTCAGATGACCGGGGGTTCCGCCATCGCGGTCAGGCGTTGCCGACCGTGGGCTGCTGCTGGGCGCGGCGGGTCTGCCACAGCGAGACGAAATCCACCGGCTGGAGCAGCACCGGCGGGAAGCCGCCCTCGCGGGTGACGTCGGCCAGGATGTTGCGCGCGAACGGGAACAGCAGGCGCGGGCATTCGACCAGCAGCACCGGCTCGACGCTGTCGGCGGGGATGTTGTTCAGGGTGAACACGCCGCCATAGGCGAGCTCGGCGATGAACACCACCGGGCCGGTGGCGCCGTTCTGCGGCGGCTCGGTGGCCTCGGCGCGGATCGCCAGCACCACCTCGAACACGTCCTGGCCTTCCTGGATGCGGCGCACCTGCACGTCCAGATTGATCGCCACCGCGGGCTGGGCGCGCAGCGCGGCATAGACCGCCGGCGCGTTCGGCACCTCGAAGGAGAGGTCCTTCACATACTGGATGTTGACCACCAGCGGCGAGGTGGCGGGCGGCGGCGGCGCGCCGGCGGGGGCGGAGGTTGTTTCGGACATCGGGTCTCTCCTTGGAAGTTGCGCGCCGGTAGCACGGGCGGGCGCGCGGCGAAAGCGCGGGCCGGCTAATTCATGGGCGGCCCGGCGGCGGCATGTAGGGGCCGGTGGGGGCCTGGCCGCGGTTGGGCGGCGGCGGCGCGGTGGGGTCGAAATCCAGCAGCTCGCCGTTGCCGAGCCTGGTGCCGCTCAGCGCCAGCAGAAAGCCCCAGTGGCTGACCACCAGGGTTTCGCGCCAGTTCGGCAGGGCGGCCATTTCACCGGCGAAGCGCGCGGCGCGGTTGCCGGCTTCGGCGTGCGGTTCCTCGATGGCGGGCCACCAGATTTCATCGAGATGGCTGAAATCCAGCGCCGGCCAGGCGCGGGCAAGCTCGCTCGCCGGGGTGCCGATGTCGCAGGAGAAGGCATAGCGCTCACGCACCTGCGGGTTCACGATGACCGGCACCGCCCGCGCGCCGGCGATGATGTGGGCGGTTTGCAGGGCGCGGCTGTAGGGCGAGCAGATGATCCGCGCGATGGCGCGTCCGGCCAGGGCGGTGGCTGCCTGCCGCGCCTGTTCGTGGCCGAGCGGGGTCAGATGCGGGTCGGCGATGCCCGGGTCGATCTTGGCGACCGAGAACCGGACGTTGAACTCGCTCTGGCCGTGGCGCAGCAGGATCATGCCGGCGGATTAGAGCATTCGCCGCGCCGGGCAAAGATGGCGTGACCACCGGCGCGGTTGTGCCGGCCCTGCGCGCCGCCTATGTGTGGGGGCGGAGGTCCCTGATGGACAGCGGTTCGTTTCCGGTCGATCTGATCCTGTTCGCGATGATCGCGGCGTTCCTGGTGCTGCGTCTGCGCGGCATTCTGGGCAAGCGCACCGGTTTTGAGCGTCCGGCGGTGGTGCCGCCGCCGGCGGCGGCCGCGCAGGCGCCGATCATCGAGGCGCGCGCCGAGCCGATGAGCGGGCCGCGCACCGCCCATATCCTGCCCGATCCGACCAGTGCGGCGGCGCAGGCGCTGCTGGCGATGCGCCGGGCCGGCAATTTCGACCCCGAGCAGTTCCTCAACGGCGCGGCGCAGGCGTTCGCGATGATCGTGGGCGCGTTCGCCGCCGGTGACCGCGCGACCTTGCAGCCGCTGCTCAGCGCGGAGATGTTCGCCGCTT
Organism: Acetobacteraceae bacterium; assembly: GCA_027323595.1. GTDB lineage: Bacteria > Pseudomonadota > Alphaproteobacteria > Acetobacterales > Acetobacteraceae > CAIVDX01. The sequence continues at coordinate 4,767 of DAHWBL010000460.1, forward strand.
TCGGCGAGGCCATCGATGCGCGGCTGGCACGCGGCGAGACGCAGAAATCCGAGCTGCGCGGGATCAGCGAAATCCGCATCGTCGGGGCGTCCCTCAAGGACAGTCTGGCGTCGATCGAGCTGCGCATCGTCTCCGATCAGATCAGCCTGACGCTCGACCATGCCGGCCAGCCGGTGAGCGGCACCGATGCGATGACCGAGCTGACCGATATCTGGAGCTTCGAGCGCGATCTCACCGCGGCTGATCCGACCTGGCGCCTGACCGGCGCGCGCAACGCCTGAGCGGCGGGCCGATGCGGGCGCCACGGCCGGCGCCGCCGGACAGCGGATGGCTGCCGGGCGGCCAGGGCTGGCGGCTGATCCAGGGCGATTGCGGCGCGATTCTGCCCGGCCTGCCGGATGGCGGCGTCGATGTGGTGGTGACCTCGCCGCCCTATAATCTCGATCTGCGCTATCGCAGCTACGCCGATAATCGCGGCGAGGCGGAATATCTCGACTGGCTGGTGGGAATCTGCGCCGAGCTGCGCCGGGTGCTGGCCGATGACGGCAGTTTTTTTCTCAACATCGCCGGCTCCTCCACCCAGCCATGGCTGCCGTTCGAGCTGGCGGTGCGGCTGCGGCCGCTGTTCGCCTTGCAGAACCATATCACCTGGGTGAAATCGATCGCCGCCAACGGCGACGCAGTGGGGCATTACAAGCCGGTGGGCGGCCAGCGGTTCTTGAACCGCAACCATGAGCATCTGTTCCATTTCACCCGCAGCGGGCGCGTGCAACTGGACCGGCTGGCGATCGGGGTGCCGTTCAAGGACAAATCCAACATCGCCCGGCGCGGCCATGCGCGCGATCTGCGCTGTCGCGGCGACAGCTGGTTCATCCCCTATCGAACCGTGCAGTCGCGGGCGCAAAAGCACCATCATCCGGCGCCCTTCCCGCAGGAGCTGCCGCAATGGTGCATCCGGCTGCACGGCAAGCCGGACGCGCTGGTGCTCGACCCGTTCGCCGGCACCGGCACCACCCTGCTCGCCGCCCGCGCGGTGGGGGCGCGCGCCATCGGCATCGAGCTGGACGGCGAATATCTCCAGGTGGCCGCCGACCTGCTGTCGCAGGGGGTCACCCCCAGCGGGTGAAGACGATCTTCGCCGCGCCGTGCTGCATCTCATCGAGCGGCTCGCCGGGGACCTCGATCTCCTCGGCGCGGCCCATCTCGGCGACCAGGATCGCACCGGTGGCGAAGCGCTTGCTCCAGGCGGCGATGGCGGGCAGCAGCAGCCCGGCCTGGTAGGGCGGGTCGAGGAAGATCAGATGGAACAGCTCGCCGCCCGGCGCGGGGGCGGTGCAGTTGGCCTCGCGCACGCTGGCGATCCGCTCCATCCGGCAGATCGCGATGTTGGCGCGCAGAGCGGTGAGCGCCTCGCGGTCGTGCTAGACGAAGCTGGCGCGCGCCGCACCCCGGCTCAGCGCTTCGAGCCCGAGCGCGCCGGTGCCGGCGAACAGGTCCAGCACGTTCGCGCCGCCGAAGCGCGCCCGACCGCCCCAGGGGGCGTGCCACAGCTTGTCGAACAAAGCCTGGCGCACCCGGTCCGCGGTGGGCCGGGTGATGTCGCCATGCGGCACCCGCAGCGCGCGGCCGCGACAGGTTCCCGCGACTATGCGCATGAAAGCGGGTGCCTCATGGCGATGCCGGCAGCGCCTTGGGCAACTGCTCGCGCAGCACCTTGGCGGTGACCTCCTCCACCTCGCCGGGGCGCAGCAGCCCGAGCTGGAACGGGCCGTAGGCGAGGCGGATCAGCCGGCTGACCGGCAGGCCCAGATGCGTCATCACCCGGCGGATCTCGCGGTTGCGGCCCTCGCGCAGCGCCACCGTGAGCCAGGCGTTGCGCCCCTTCACGGAATCGAGCATCGCCTCGATCGGGCCGTAGCGCACCCCCTCCACCGTCACCCCATCGGCGAGCCGGGCGAGTGCCGCGGGATCGGGGTTGCCATGCACCCGCACGCGGTAGCGGCGCAGCCAGCCATTGGCCGGCAGTTCGAGCTGGCGGGCGAGCGCGCCGTCGTTGGTGAGCAGCAGCAGCCCCTCGGAATTGAGATCGAGCCTTCCGACGCTGACCACCCGGCCGAGTTCCTTGGGCAGTGCCGCGAACACGGTGGGGCGGCCCTCGGGGTCGCGGTGGGTGGTCACCAGCCCCTCGGGCTTGTGGTAGCGGAACAGCCTGGCCCGCGCCGGTGGGTCGATCAGCTTGCGGTCCACCGTCACCAGGTCGCCGGCGGTGACGAAGGTGGCGGGCTGGGTGACCGGCGCGTTGTTCAGCCGCACGCGGCCCTCGGCGATCATGCGCTCGACATCGCGGCGGCTGGCCACGCCTGCATGGGCCAGCCATTTGGCGATGCGCTCGCCGCGCGGGGGCTGGTCAGGCGCGGCGGTCATTGGGTCGCCGCCAGAAATGCGTGGAAAATCCTGGCGTCGCCCGGATCGATCAGGAATTCGGGGTGCCATTGCAGGCCCAGCGCGAACCCGTGCGCGCGCGATTCGATCGCCTCGATCACCCCGTCGGGGGCCACCGCGCAAACCATCGCCGCCGCGCCCGGATCGGCCACCGCCTGATGGTGGGCGGAATTCACCGCCATGCGCGGCGCGCCCACGATCGCGTGCAGCCTGGTGCCGGGCAGGATGGCGACGTCATGGCCCGGCTCATGGCGGGGGTTCATCTGTTCATGCTCCAGCGCGCCGTCGATGGCGTCGGGGATGTGCTGGATCAGGCTGCCGCCCAGGGCGACCGCCAGCAATTGCTCGCCGCCGCAGATGCCCAGCACCGGCATGCCGCGGTCCAGCGCGCCGCGCAGCAGCGCCAGCTCGGCCTCGGTGCGGCTCTGCTTCAGCGTGACCGTGGCGTGCCGGCCGGGCGCGCCATAGAGCGCGGGATCGACATCGAAATTGCCGCCGGTGACGACCAGCGCGTCGATCGCGTCCAGCATGTCGGCGGCGAGCGCGGGCAGATGCGGCAACGCCAGCGGCACCCCGCCGGCGGCGGCGATGGCGCCGGCATAGTTCTCCCGCAGGGCGTACCAGGGATAGTGCGAGTAGCCGCCAGGGCTCT
>DAHWBL010000049.1 GCA_027323595.1 Acetobacteraceae bacterium
CTCGGCCGCGCCGGCCGCCTGCAACTGGTCCTGATAGGCGGCGGCATAGGCGCGCAGCGGCGCGAAGAACTCCGCCACCAGCAGCAATCCGAACAGGCGCGGGCCGAACAGGCGCGGGGCCGCGGTCAGCATGTCGCCGCCGCGCAGCGCCAGCACGATCACCGCCGCCGCCGCCGCCAGATCGAGCACCACCGAGGACAGGAACGCCACCCGCAGCACCCGCATGGTGCGCGCGCGCAGTTCGTCCGCGGCCTGCCCCAGCGTGACGGCCTCCGCCTCGGCCGCGCCAGCCAGAACGATGGTGGCGATGCCGCGCACCCGATCCAGAAACCGCGCCTGCAAGCGCGCCATCGCCTGGAACTGCCGGCGCGACGCCCCGGCCGCGCCGATCCCGGCCAGCGCCATGCCGAACGGCACCACCAGCCCGGCGGCCAGCAGCACTCCCGCCGCGGTGGGGTCCACCGCCACCAGCGCCAGCAGCACCAGTCCCGGCGCCGCCAGCGCCAGCATCGAGGCCGGCAGCCAGCGCGCGAACAGCCCGTCCAGCGCCTCGATCCGATCGACGATCGCCGACGCCCAATCACCGCTATGGGTGCCGCGCAACAGCGCCGGACCCGCCGCCAGCAGCCGCGCCAGGCTGTCGGCGCGCAGCCGCCGTCGCGCCGCCGCCCCGGCACGGGTGGCCTGCCGGTCGGCCATCAGCATCAACCCGGCACGCAGCAGCGCCGCCACCGCGACGCCGGCCAGCCACCACGGCTCAGGCGCGCGTCCGGCCAGTGCGGCGGCCAGCACCTGGGCGATGCACCAGGCCGCGAAGATGGCAAGCGCGGTGCCGGCCAACCCGCTCGCCACCGAGGGGATCGCCGCGCGCCGCCCAAGCCGCGACTGCGCCCGCGTCCAGGCCCGCGCCGCGCGTCGGCGCGCCATCGGATCGGCGGCCGGCGCGGCCGTGTTGGTGCTGTCGTTGGTGGTGTTGTCGTTCGCGTCCATGGCGATCTGGCGCTGGCCCCTCGCATCGTCGGCGCGACCGCCGGCCCACCCAACTCATGGCCAGACACATACCGACGATGAAGGCGATCTGTCGAGCTTTGCCGAGATCGAGGCGGCGGTGCCGGTCACCCTGACAACGAGCTCGCATCGCGCGGCCAGTCGCCCGCGTCGCCCCGCGTCCCGGATAGGCACTGGCCAGCGCCAGAATAGGAGGTCCGACACCTGGAGCGGGATAATGCCAGACGGAACAATAATCCCCCTCCAGTGCTTTGTCTTATCAACCTCACCCCTGCTTTCAGGCGAAACAGACCGAGGTGTCATGACAAGGAGAAAAGCGGCCGTGTATTGGTAGTTTCCGAGTCTGCCCGTGACCATCCGGCCGACCGATATTACAGGACGCTATTGTCGAAACCACCGCCGACAGTCACCGCCCCATCGCCGCTCCTACCCGGCGCGACCGGAATGCTCGCATCAAAAAAAATTCATTGCCGCCACGCTAGCGCCATCGATTGCCGCAAAGCTGCCGGGATTGGGTGTCAGATGATGGGAGGCAGCCACCGCGCGGGGCCTGGCCGACCGGCCATCCGGCCACCACCGCGCGGACACCAGGCCGCGTTGAAAGGGTGTCATGAATCGCCTCGTTGTCGTTTCCAACCGTGTCCCCGACCTCACCGCCTCGGCGCAGGCCGGTGGTCTGGCGGTCGCGCTCGGCGCCTTGATGCAGCGTCGCGGCGGCATGTGGTTCGGCTGGAGCGGGCACATCTCCGCCGCCCCCGCCGGCGTCGCGCTGACCCGCACCGAGCATGTGGACTACGCCACCATCGACCTCACCGCCGACGAACATGAAAGCTACTATAACGGGTTTTCCAACGCGGTGCTGTGGCCGGTGCTGCACACCCTGCCCGACCTGATGCACGCCGACCGCCATTGCGCGGAAGTCTATCACGCCACCAACGCGCGCATGGCCGACGCGCTGGTGCCGCTGCTGCGCCCCAACGATCTGGTCTGGGTGCATGACTACCATCTGCTGCCGCTGCCCGCGCTGCTGCGCGCGCGCGGCGTGCACGCCCCGATCGGCTTTTTCCTGCATGTGCCCTTCCCCGCGCCGGACGTGTTCTCGATCGTGCCCGACGCGCGCCGGCTGCTGCGCGACATGCTCGCCGCCGACATGATCGGCTTTCAGACCCCCGGCGACCGCGATAATTTCGCCGCCGCCGCCCACCGCCTGCTCGGCGCCGCCCGACTCGGCGAATCGACCCTGGTGCATGGCGGCAACCGCGTCCGGCTCGGCGTCTTCCCGGTCGAGATCGACCCGCGCGGCTTCGCCGAACTGGCCCGGCAGAACGCCGACTCCGCGGCCACCCAGCGGCTGCGCGCCAGCCTCGGCGACCAGCGCCTGCTGCTCGGCGCCGACCGGCTGGACCCCACCAAGGGCCTGGTGCAGCGCCTCGCCGCCTATCGCGGCCTGCTCGCCAACCACCCCGAGCTGCGCGGCCAGGTCACCATGCTGCAAATCGCCGCCGCCTCGCGCCAGGATGTCGCCACCTACCGCGACCTGCGCGCCGCGCTGGAGCGCCAGGCCGGCGCCATCAACGCCGAATCCGGCGAGCCGGACTGGACCCCGCTGCGCGTCGTCGCCCGCGCCGTGCCGCGCGGCACCATGGCCGGCTACATGCGCCTCTCGCGCGTCGGCCTGGTCACCCCGCTGCGCGACGGCATGAACCTCGTCGCCAAGGAATTCGTCGCCGCCCAGGACCCGCAGGACCCCGGCGTGCTGGTGCTGTCGCGCTACGCCGGCGCCGCCCGCCAGCTCACCGGCGCGCTGCTGGTCAACCCGCACGACCCCGAGGAAATGGCACAGGCGATCGGCATGGCGCTCGACATGACCCAGGATGAGCGCCAGGACCGCTGGCACAGCATGTGGCGCGCGATCGAGGGCACCTCGGCGCTGGCCTGGGGCCGCGGCTTCGTCGCCGCGCTGATCAACGCCAACCGCAGCCGGCTCGACCACGCCGCCGCCAACGACCCGATCCCGATGCTGCCCGCCCCGGCCGAGCCGATCAGCCTGCCGCTGGCGCTGCACTGACCATCGCCGGGCCGACCGGCCCGGCGCATCGGCGCGGCGTGGCTTTACTGCCGGCGGCTTTGCTGTAGACGGCGGCGGCATGGATCTTCTGCAACTTCAGGCCATCGAATATCGCGTCGGCTCGCAACCGCTGCTGCGCGCCGCCGACCTCGCCGCCGCCCCCGGCCAGCGCGTCTGCCTGGTCGGGCGCAACGGCTCGGGCAAATCCACCCTGCTCAAGATCGCCGCGGGGCTGCTGCCGGCCGAGGGCGGCGTGCGCTTTCTCCAGCCAGGCGCCACCAGCCGCTACCTGCCGCAGGAGCCCGACCTCTCCGCCTTCGACACCGTGCTCGACTATGTTCTCGCCGGCCTCGGCCCGTCGGACCCGGCGCACCGCGCCCGCTCGCTGCTCGACCGGCTCGGCATGACCGGGCACGAACACCCCGCCACGCTGTCCGGCGGCGAGGCCCGCCGCGCCGCGCTCGCCCGCACCCTCGCCCCCAATCCCGACATCCTGCTGCTCGACGAACCCACCAACCATCTCGACCTACCGGCCATCGAA
>DAHWBL010000493.1 GCA_027323595.1 Acetobacteraceae bacterium
GCCGCGCGGGAAAGTCGTTCAGGGTCCTGGGCGGCGATGACCACCTCGACGCCTTCGTCGATGAAGCTTTTTGCCGCAGCAAAGCCAAGTCCGCGTGAGCCGCCGGTGATCAGCGCGCGCCGTCCGTGCAAGCCGAGGTCCATGTTGTGCTCCTGGGTCAGTCCGCGGTGTCGAGGGCCGCGATTTCGGCCTCGCTGAAACCGAAATCATGCAGTATGGCGCTGTTATGTTCGCCCAGCATCGGTGGCAGGGTGGGGTGTGGCTCGCGCATGCCGTCGATGCGCGCGGCGCGCCCCATCACCACCATCGGCCCATGCACCGGATGGGTGACGGTGCGGAACAGCCGGCTATGCACCACTTCGGGGTCCGCCATCGCTTCGGGGATGGTCAGAATTTCGGCGCAGGGCACATCGCGGGCGGCCATCAGCGCCACCCATTCGGCGCGGGTATGTTCGGCGAACACCGGCCGCAGCGCCTCGATCACCTCGGAAAAATGCTTGATCCGCTCGGGGCGGCTGACGAAACGAGGGTCGTCGAAAAACTCGGTATGGCCGGTCGCCTCGATCATCGCGCGCCAGAACCGCTCCGGCCCGCCGACATGCACCGCGATCATCCGCGCATCGGCGCAGGCGAAGACGAAGGAGTGCGACCAGGCGCAGCGAGTTTCGGGCTGCATGTCGATGCCGGACTGGGTCCAGGCCATGAAGGAATCGGGCATGTAGGTGATGGCGGAATCGAGCATGCTGATGTCGATGCGCGCACCCTCATGCAGGTGGCTGCGCGCGAACAATGCGGCACAGATGGCGTTGGCCGCCTGCAGCCCGCTGACCTGGTCGGTGATGGTAGGGCCGCGCATGCGCGGGTCGGCGGGGTCGGTGAACAGATGCAGCAGGCCCGACAGCGCCTGTCCCACCGTGTCGAAGGCGGGACGATCCGCATAGGGACCGTCCTCGGAAAATCCCGAGATGGAGCAATAGATCAGCTTCGGGTTGGCGGCGTGCAGCGCCTCCCAGCCGATGCCCAGACGGTCGAGCACGCCGGCGCGGAAATTCTCCACCACCACATCGACCTGCGAGGCGAGCTTCATGAAGGCCGCGCGCCCGGCCTCGGTCTGCAGATCGATTGTCAGACTTTGCTTGTTGCGATTGAAGCCGATGAAATTCGGCGCGTAGCCGGCGATGTTGCCCTTGCCGAGGAACATGCGGAACGGGTCGCCCACGCCGGGGCGCTCGATCTTGATCACCCGCGCGCCGAGGTCGGCGAGTTGCTGGCCGGCGAAGGGACCGGCGATATATTGGCCAAGCTCGATCACGGTGATGCCGGCAAGCGGCGCCTGCATGCTCATGCTCCGCTGCTCCCGCTTTTGTCGCGTTGGTAACCACCAAGGCCTGGTCTATAGGTTTTATCATCGAGGAACTGCCGCATGCCCTCGTTGCGGCCGCCCTCGGGGTCGGTGAGGCGGAGCTGGTCGAGCTTGGCGGCGAGATAATCGTCCGAATCATCCCAGCTCATCGCGCCGACGCGGCGAAACGCGTGTTTGGCGGCGCGCACCGCTGCGCGGTTCTTGGAGAGCAATGTTCGCGCCAGTGCGCGGGTGTGCTCACGAAGGATCGCGTGTGGAACGGCGATGTTGACCAGCTTCATTTCCGCGGCGCGGCTTCCGTCGAAGGTTTCGCCGGTCAGGGTGTAGTAGAGGCCGTCACGGGCGGACATGACGCTGGCGACCGATTTCAGCACGTTGCCGGCGGGGATGATGCCCCAGTTCACCTCGGACAATCCGAACACCGCTTCCTCCGCTGCGATCGCGAGGTCGCAGGAGACCACCGAGTTGAAGGCGCCGCCGAAGCACCAGCCATTGACCATCGCGATGGTGGGCTTGGGGTAGTGGCGCAGCCGGTCGATCTGCCAGGTCTGTGCGACGCGCGAGATTTGCAGCCATGCCTCGGGCGCGAGGCGGTCGGACTCGCGGAAAAATTCCTTCAGGTCCATCCCGGCCGAATAGGCATCGCCCGCGCCGGTGACGACCACGAGGCCGCAGCGCTCATCGGTTTCGAGCGCGTCCAGCACGCCGAGCATTTCCGCGTTCAGCGCCGGGTTCATCGCGTTGCGTTTGTCGGGACGGTTGAGCGACACCCAGGCGATGCCGTCATCGAATTCCACCAGAACGAGCTTGCCGCCTGGTGTCGCGATCGGGTCGTTCATGCTGCGCTCCCTGTTGCAGCGACGCTAGCGGCGCGCGCCGGATTTGTCATGTGGCGATGCGGCGAAGGAGGGCGGCGAGCACGTCGTTGAAGCGGGCCGGGGCTTCGAGCGCGCTCATATGTCCCACGCCGGGCAGCACAACCAGCTCGGCGCCGGCGATCGCGCGGGCCGCGTGGCGCGATGGCGCGAGGCAGCCGTGATCTTCCGCGCCGACGAGAATTGTTGTTGGAGCCGCGATCTTTTCCAATGCGCGGTCCTGCATCGGTGGCCGCGCCGCCTGCACGCCTTCGATCACCGCGGCAATTCCGGCGGGGTCGTTGTCATGCAGCAGCGCCAGCAG
>DAHWBL010000494.1 GCA_027323595.1 Acetobacteraceae bacterium
GATTGTCGCGCCCCTCCTCGCAGAAGCGGCAGGTGCCGCAGACCAGCGCGCCATAGGGCACCACCAGGTCACCGGGCGCGACGTTGGACACCCCCGCGCCAACCGCGATCACCCGCGCGGAGGCCTCGGCGCCGACCACCAGCGGCAGCTTGCGCTGGGCGAAGGCCATGCCGCGCCAGCCCCACACATCGATGTGGTTGAGCGCCACCGCGATCGGGGCGATCTGCGCCTCACCCGGCCCGGGCTCGGGCGGGGGCTCCAGCTCGACCAGGCGAAGATCGCGATCACCGAACAACTGCAACGCACGCATCAGAGGCTCCTCAAAACCGACATCGCCGGAAATGACCCGACGTTTCTCCAAAGAAAAAGCAAATTTATAAAAAGTTCTTTGGTTCTTTCTTTTAAGAAAGAACGTTCTTTTTTGAAAAAAAGAACCAAAAAATTTCTATTCATTTGGTCTGTCTGGTGGCGGGATATCGGGTCATGGTCATGGGGCGGCGGAGATGATCAGGCAGACGTTCTGGCCGCCGAAGCCGAAGGAGTTCGACATGGCGTGGCGCACGGTGGCGTCGCGTGGGGTGTTGGGCACCACGTCGAGCGGGATCGCCGGGTCGGGTTCGTGGTTGATGGTGGCGGGCAGGCGGCCATGCAGGATGGTTTCGATGGTGAACACCGCCTCGATCGCGCCGGCGGCGGACAATGTGTGGCCGACCATGGATTTGTTGGAGCTGATCGGCAGGCTGGTCGCGCGGTCGCCGAACACCGACATCACGCCCAGGCACTCCATTTTGTCGTTTTCGGGCGTGCCGGTGCCGTGGGCGTTGATGTAGTCGATGTCGTCGGGGGTGAGGCCGGCGGCCTCGATGGCGTTGCGCATGGCGCCGATGATGGCGTGGCCGTCGGGGCTGGAGCGGGTGCGGTGGAACATGTCCGCCATTTCGCCGCAGCCGCTGATGACGCCCAGAATGGTGGCGCCCCGGGCGCGCGCGGCGGTGAGCGATTCGAGCACCAGCGCGCCGGCGCCCTCGGCCATGACGAAGCCCTCGCGGCCCTTGGCGAACGGGCGGGCGGCGGATTCGGGCGTGTCGTTGCGGGTGGACAGCGCGGAGAGCAGCGAGAAGCGGATCACCGCCTCGGGGGTGATCGAGCCGTCCGAGCCGATGGCCAGCGCCGCGTCGGTTTCGCCGCGTTGAATGGCTTCGACGGCCAGTTGGATGGCGGTGGCGCCCGAGGCGCAGGCGGTGGACAGGCTGACCGGCGAGCCGGTGGTGCCGAAGCGGTCGGCGAGGGACTGCGCGATGGTGCCGAACAGGAACGGGTCGGTGAGTTCGCTGTGGCGCCAGGTGGCGTTGATCAGATCGTCATAGCCCAGATGGGCAGGGTCGTCGCAGCCCGCGCCGATGGACAGGCGGATGCGCCAGTCCATCTCCACCGGCGGCACGGCGAGGAACAGCGGGCCGGGGAAGTGGCCCGGGGTGCCAAGGCCGGCGGTGGCGAGCGCTTCCTCGGCGGCGAGGCGGGCGAGTTCCTCGGTGAGCACCGGGGCGGTGTCGCCGCTTTGGGGCAGGAAATCGACGGTGCCGGCGATGGCGGTGCGCAGCGCGTCGGTGGGAAAGCGGGTGATCCGGCGGATGCCGCAGCGCCCTGCCATCAGTGCGGCCCAGTTGGCCTGCCGGCCCTGGCCGAGCGAGGTGACCACGCCCATGCCGGTGACGACGACGGTCTCGCTCATGGCGCACCTGTCTGGTCGAGCGATTCGAGCAGTGCCAGGGCCTGGCCGCGCCTGGCGGCGAAGCCGGTGACGAGGATCTGGCGCACCGGGGCGTCGGCTGGTGCCTCGCCTGGTTCGAACGGCGGGTAGAAGCCGCCGCGGCCGAGTGCGAGGGCGGCGAGCGCGAGATTGAGCGGGAAGGCGGCCTCGACGCCGTGACCAAGACGGGTGCCGGTGGCGCGGACCGCGATGGGGCCCTCGGCGGCGAGGCTGGCGAGGAAGTGGTGTTCATCGTCGGTGACGGGGGCCGCGCCGGTGGCGCCGGAGATGACGCCCAGCGTGCCGGGGCGGCGATGGGCGCGCATGCCGGCCCAGATCGCCTCGGCCGGGGCGGTGTCGCCGGGGCGCGAGATGTCCGAGCCGATGGCAACGAGCCGGGCGAGGCCGCGGGCGCCGCGGGCGCGGGCGTGACGGGCTTCCTCCAGTACCACGAAGCCGCCCTGGCTGCCCATGGCGAAGCCGGCGTTCTCCCCGCGCTGCCAGACCGGGCGCCAGGGGCCGCGCAGCGCGGTGCCGCTGCCGCCATAGAGCATGGCCAGGTCCTGGCGCACCGCGTTGAGCGCGCCGCCGATCAGCGCGAGGTCGGCCTGGCCGGCGGCGATGCGTGCATGGGCGATGCGCGCGGCGTCGGCGCCGGCGGCTTCCTCGCCCATCAATGTGCGCGAGGAGCCGCGCACGCCGTGCACGATGGAGATCGAGCCGGCGAGCAGGTTGGACAATTGGGCGAGGAACAGGGTGGGGCGCAGGTCCGCCATCAGCCGGGCGTTCAGCGCGGCGGCGGGGTCGTTGGCCGTGGCGAGGTCGTGCACCAGCGCCAGATCGACCGCGACGTCGCGCTCACCACCGCCGGCGGCGACGATCATGTGGGTGTGGGCGAGCAGCTCGGGCATGCCGGCGACGGCGGCATCGGCGAGCGCGAGGCCGGCGGCGTAGGTGCCGATGCGCTGCCATGGCTCCATCTGGCGCTGGTCGCCTTTTTTCGGGATCTGGCGGTCGTAATCGATGGCGGCGAGCGGGTGGACCGGGCAGGGCGCGCAGGTTTGGGTGTCGAGGATCGGGTCGGGGAAGGACGGGTCGGACAGGGCGGCCCAATGGGCGTCGGGGCCCTCGCCGAGGCTGGAGAGCAGGCCGATGCCGGTGATCCAGACCTCGCGGGTCATGCCGGCACCGCGAGGCCGATCGCGCGGGCGCGGGTGAGCAGCTCGTCCTTCAGCGCGGAGGCGGGGAAATCGAGCACGCGGAAGGTGAGTTCGGCGTCGGCGATTTTTTTGTCATCGACGCTGATGCTGGCGCGGGTGACGGCGTAGCCCTGGCCGTCGCCGATCAGCTCGGCGGAGATGGACAGGCGCGCGGCGGGTTCGACGAACTGGCGCAGCTTGGCTTCCTTGACCTGGGCCAGGAAGGGCATGCGCGCGAAGCCGCCGCGGGCGAGGATGAGATAGCCCGAGGCCTGCGCCATGGTTTCGATCAGCAGCACGCCGGGGACCAGCGGATGGCCGGGGAAATGGCCCTCGAACACCGGCGAGGTGTCTGGCACGGTGGCCTGGGCGGTGATGGTGCCGGCGGCCGCGTCGAGCGCGGTGACGGCGTCGATCATCGAGAAATATTCAAGCCGCACGTGGTGCGCTCCGCGGGTTGGTGGATGCGCGTCGCAGCCCCGGCCTAGCCGGCCTTGGCGGCGACCAGCTCGGCGATCTTGTCGACCAGCGCCTGCATGATGAAGAAATCGGTGGCCTTGGCCTCGCCGGCATTGACCTTCTGCATCCAGTCCTCGAACGGGATGTTGATGCCGTATTCCTTGTCCAGCGCGAAGACGATGTCGAGAAAATCGAGGCTGTCGATGCCCAGATCGTCGATCACGTGCGCCTGCGGGGTGATTTTGGCGCGGTCGATGGAGGCGGTTTCGGCAATGATATCGGCGACGCGGTCGAACTCGACGCTCATGGTGTGGCTTGATCCTGGCGATGGGGGCGGACCGTCCGGTTTGGCGGCCGCGCGATTGGCATCGCGGTAGGCCATCGGCCAGGCAGGGTCAAGGGTGGCGCGGCGGGGCGCCGGCGCGGCGGGGTCAGCGGCGGCGGCGGCGCAGCCCGGCCAGACCGAGCAGACCGACGCCGAGCAGCGCCATGGAGGCGGGCTCGGGCACCACGTTCGGCTGGCCGTTGGAGCCGCCGGTGAGGGTGGTCAGCGCGGTCTGGGTGCTGGTGGAGATCATGTCGTTGTGCAGCTCGTTGGTGCCCTGGTTCCAGATGTTGGCGATGATGGCGCCATCGAGCTGGCCGCCGTCCTGCGAAAGGGTGGCGTCGGGCGCGAGCACCGTGCCGTCCCAGTTGCCCAGCGTGACCGAGCTGGCGGCGCCGAAATTCCAGATCAC
>DAHWBL010000507.1 GCA_027323595.1 Acetobacteraceae bacterium
CGGTGACCGCGATTGGCGGCATTGCGAGCACCATCAACGAACTTTCCGGCATCGGCGCCTCGATCGCCGCCGCCGTCGAGCAGCAGGGTGCCGCGACCACCGAGATCGCGCGTTCGGTGCAGGAGGCGGCGGGGGGCACGCAACTGGTGGCGGACCGGATCGTGCGGGTGCGCCACGCCGCCGGCGAGACCGGCAACGCCGCCGGCGAGGTGCTGCGCGCCGCCGACGCGTTGGGGGGCCAGGCGGGCGACCTCAAAAAGATGGTCGAGGGGTTCGTGGGCGCGGTGAAGGCGGCGTGAGCCGGTGCTGTCGGGGGCCGCTGTTACAATTTGCTTCACGTGAAGCAATGGAGAAGGTTTCATGTCGCAACAGGGGATTTTTGTTGCGGCAATGGTTTTGACCGCGATGCCCGGCGGTTGATCGACGCCGTGCGGGCGGCGTGGCGGCGCCGACATCTTACCCGCCCTTCCCGGCCTTGCTATCCTCTCGCGAAATCACGTGGAGGTCGCGATGCGGGTGGGATTGATCGGGCTGGGGCGTATGGGCAGCGCCATCGCCGAGCGGCTGGGCGAGGTTGGCATCGTGGTGACCGGCTGGGACATCGATCCGGCGCGCGGGGCGGGCGGGATCGTGCGGGCCGGGTCGCCGGGCGAGGTGGCGGCGCGGTCCGACGTGATCGCGAGCATCATCACCGAGGATGGCGGCGTGCGCGGGCTGTGGCACGGCGCGGGCGGGTTCGACGGCACCGACATCACCGGCAAGCTGTTCATCGAGATGAGCACGCTGCAACCGGCCACCGTCCGCACGCTGGCCGCGCACGCGGCCGGGCGCGGGGCAGTGTATCTGGACAGTCCGGTGCTGGGCTCGATCCCGACCGCGCGGGCCGGGCAGCTCACCGCGCTGGTGGGTGGCGATGATGCGTCGGTGGCGCGCGCGCGCGCGCTGCTGGAGCATCTGACCGCCAAAATCGAGCATATCGGGCCGACCGGCAGCGGCGCGGTGATGAAGCTGGTCATCAACAACATGATGGGCAGCTATCTGCAGATTCTGTCGGAAAGCCTGATGCTGGGCGAGAGCCAGGGGCTGAGCCTGGAGCGGATGATCGGGGTGATCGGCGAGTCGATCAACGCGAGCCCGTGGTTCCAGTTCAAGCGCCCTGCCCTGCTCGGCCAGGACAGCCCGATGACGCTGGATGTGCGCACGCTGCGCAAGGACCTGCTGGCGGTGGCGGCGACCGCGGCGGTGGCGGGGGTGCCGACACCGGTGGCGGTGACCACCGCGGCGAGCCTGTCGGCGGCGGTGCAGGCGGGGCTGGGCGGGCAGGATTGCTCGGCGCTGGTGGCGTTTCTGCGCGCCGAGATGCCGCAGCGCTGGTAGGTCAACAGGAAGTCGGCAGGCGGCGTTTCAGACCGGCGAAATTCAGCGGCGAGGTGAGCAGCCGGCCGGCGCCGAGTGCGGGGTCCTCGGCTGGCTGGGCCATGTCCAGGTGGCGCACCTGGGGGTCGGCGAAAAGCTGATCGATGCGGTGGATCGGCCCGGCCGGGATGCCGGCCTGGTTGAGGATGTCGAACCAGGCGGCGGCGGTGCGGGTGATGGTGGCCGCGCCGATGGCGGCGTTGAGCGCCGCGCGGTCCGCCGCCCGGCCGGCGGGGGTCGCCCAGGCCGGATTGTCCGACCAGTCGCGGTGGCCCAGCGCGGCGGCGAGCGCGGCCCACAGCTTGTTGGAAGCGGCGGCGATGTTGAGGTGGCCGTCTTCGGTGGGAAACACCCCGGTCGGCGCGCTGGTGGGGTGGTCGTTGCCGGCCTGGCCGGCGACCTCGCCGAGCATCAGAAAGCGCGCGGCCTGGAAATCCAGCAT
>DAHWBL010000056.1 GCA_027323595.1 Acetobacteraceae bacterium
GACGCGGCGGGGGTCTTGTCGCCGGGGGAGACGGCATATTTCATCACCATCTCGATCATCGCCGCGTAATCGGCGGGATCGGAATAGCCGATCACGTGATTTTTCGCGGCATCGTCGATCATGTTGACCTGATAGATGCCAAGCCCGATGCGCGTGTTCTCCCGGCCCGTCGCGGTGAGCGCGACCTCGGGGACCAGCTTGAAAAAGCTTTTGATCGCGCCTTCGGGATCAAGCATCACGTCGCGATTGGCACGCGCGAGGCCGAGTGCCACCGCGCGGCAGAGGGCTGGGTCCTTGTCCACCATCGCGCGCGTGGTCATCAGCATGTTGTTGTATTGCTTGAGCCCGGCCTGGCTGAACAGCATGAACCTGACGGGGATTTTCTGCGCGCCCACCACCGGGGCGATGGAGATGGCAAAGCCGGAGATGGCATCCACCTGCCGCTCGATCAGCACGCGGGTGCGCACCTGCGGGTCGGTGCCCTGGATTTTCACCGAGTCCGGATCGATCCCGGCATTGCGAAAGAATGCGGGCAGAAACGGATATTCTCCGGATGCCAGCGTGCAGCCCAGGGTTTTTCCGGCGAGGTCTTTGGGCGTTCTGATCGGGCTGTCGCCGAGAACGCCCACGCCCATGGTGGAATCATAGCCCGAGCAGGCGATGGCGATCACCGGGAGCCCCTTCGCGGCCTGCTGGATGCCGGCCGAGGCGGCGGCGAGGCCGAAATCGAATTTTCCCGCGCCGATCGCCTGCGCCGCGGCGACCGACCCGTAGCCTCGGGTGATGGTGACATCGAGCCCGGCCTCGTCCCAATAGCCGCGATCTTTCGCGACGTAGGCGACAAGATTCGAGCCTTCGGCGACCCATGGCAGGGTGAAGCTCACCTCGCGGCGCGAAGCTCCGCGCGCGGAAATGAGGGGCGGGGCTGCAAGCAGCGGGGCGGCGGCCAGAACGGCGCGGCGGGTCAGCTTCATCGGTGCTCTCCTGGCTGGGCTGGCATGTTGCAGGCAGGGTCTGCAAATCCCTTGCCACACAAGCGTCGCGTGCGGGCGCGCGGCCGAAGCGCGCGATGCGACGGATCGGGTCACTTGCCCCGCTTGGCCGACATTATCGACAGCATCGCCATGTTCGAGACCAGACAGGCGCTGGCACCATGATTGCTTGGCACCGCGCGGCACGCCTGAACAGGCGCGCGGGCCGCGAACGATGGAGGTGTGGCGATGAACGACATGGTGCAGGCCACGCGGGCCGATCCGTTCGCGGCTTTTGGCATGCCCGAACTGGGCCTGCGCGAATTCTGGTATCCGGTGCTGCCGGCGTGGCGGCTGCGCCGACGTCCGCGACAGGTGCGCGTGCTTGGCGAGGAACTGGTGCTGTTTCGTGACGGCGCGCGGGTGTTCGCGCTCGATGATCGCTGTCCGCATCGCGGCGCGCGGCTGTCGCTGGGTGCCTGCCGCTTCAAGGCGACGATCAGCTGCCCCTATCACGGTTGGACCTTCGACGGCACGGGTGCGTGCGTGGCCGCGATCATGGAAGGACCGGACAGCAACATTCCTGGCCGTGCCAAGGTGAAATCCTATCCGGCATTGCAGCGCAATGGTCTCATCTGGGTTTATATCGGCGAACGCGCGGCGCCGGCGTTCGAGGATGACGTGCCCGACCTGGTCGCTGACCGGCAGCGATTTTTCACCATCACCGCGATCACCGATTACGCCTGCAACTGGCGGGTTCTGGCCGACAACTGGACCAATGAGCATCATGGCCCCTACGTGCACGCCAATTCGCCGGAGCTGCTGCTGCAACCTGTGCCGCCGTTCAACATGGAGCTGTCGGTGATCGACCATGGCGACGGGCGGGGCATGGGCGTGCGGGGAACCGGGGGGCAGAATTACGCGGAATTTCCGGGCCTGGGCCGCTTTCCATCACATTCCTGGCATCGCTTCCTCAAGCCGCACGGAAGGGGCGTGCGCGGACGCTGGCACGAGACCCGCGCCTTCAAGGAATTCGGCGTGCAGACCCCGACATCTTCGCGGCTGCCGGGCATGGTCATCGTGGCGCGACCATCGGCGGAATATTTTCTGATCCAGTGGGCGATGCCGATCGATGCGCATAACACGCGGCTGTTCAACATCAATTGCTTCCGCCGCATGGGGCGGTGGCGCGAGTGGCGCGACCGCGCGCATTACGCGCTGTTTCGCGGCTGGGCGCATGACCGGATATTCTCTGATCAGGACAAGATCATCGTCGAGAGTGTGACCCCTGGGCCCGAGCATCTGTCGCGCACCGATGTCGGGCTGATCGGCTGGCGGCGGTTTGTTGGGCGGCATGCCGGGATGGAAAAACAATGATGCCGCAATATTTGATGATCGCAGGCGCGCCCGCGCCGGTGGCCCCGTTCAGCCATTGCGTGCGCGCCGGCGATTTCGTTTTCGTCACCGGCCAGATGCCCACCGACCCCGCCGATGACGCGGCCCCGCTTGCGGCCGGGGTGCAGGCGCAGACCCGGCGGGTAATGGAAAATCTCGCCATCGTGCTCGCCGGCGTGGGGCTTGATCTGTCGCACGTGGTGCAGGCGCGGGTGTATCTGAGCGAATTCGCGCGCGATTATGGCGCGATGAACGCCATCTGGCCGGGCTTCTTCGCGCCGGGCCGGCTGCCGGCGCGGACCTGCGTGGGGGTGAGCGGCCTGGCGCGCGACGCGCTGGTCGAGGTCGATCTGGTTGCCTATGCGGCGGGCGCAACCCAACCGCCCGCCTGACGCCCGGCCAGGGCGCGGCCATCGGCTTACATAATCGTGCGGACGCGCGTTGAATTCGCCTAGTATCGTTCAGACGCGGCGGGGCTTTGCGCGTGGAGGTGGATGATGGCAGACGGCGGATCGATGGTGATCGCGATCGAGGGGATGAGCTGCGCCTCGTGCGTCAGCCGTGCCGAGAAGGCGCTGTGTTCGGTGCCTGGCGTGGCGAGCGCGTCGGTCAATCTGGCCACCGAGCGGGCGGTGGTGTCGGGGCCGGACCTTGTC
>DAHWBL010000009.1 GCA_027323595.1 Acetobacteraceae bacterium
CGCCGATGGTCTCCACCGTTTCGGCGCCGCCGCCGGTGGCGAGTTTCTTTTGTGCCTCGGCGAGTTTGCGTTCCAGCCCGCGCCGCTCCTCGATCAGCGCGGCGAGCCGCTCGGGCAGTTCGGCGGGAGTGGTGCGCAGCAGGCCTGCCGCCTCGGCCAGCCGTGCCTCGCTTTGTGCCAGCATCGCGAGTGCGGCCTGGCCGGTCACCGCCTCGATCCGGCGCACCCCGGCCGACACCGCGCTTTCGCCGACCAGATGGAACAGCCCGATATCGCCGGTGCGTCGGACATGGGTGCCGCCGCACAATTCCACCGAATAGGCCGCGCCGTCGCCGGCGGTCTCGGTCTCGGGCACGATGCCCATCGAGACCACGCGCACCTCGTCGCCATATTTCTCGCCGAACAGCGCCATCGCGCCCTCGGCCACCGCCTCGGCCGGGGTCATCAGCCGGGTGGTCACCTCGCCGTTCTGGCGGATCAGCGCGTTCACCTCATCGGCGACCGCGGCGAGGTCCGCGCGGCTGATGGGGGTGGGTTGGCTGACGTCGAAGCGCAGCCGGTCCGGCGCGTTGAGGCTGCCTTTCTGCGCCACGTGCGGGCCCAGCCGGCGGCGCAGCGCGGCGTGCAGCAGATGGGTGGCCGAATGATGCGCGCGGATCGCGCCGCGCCGTTCATGGTCCACCACCGCCAGCACCGGCGCGCCGACCGCGGGATTTCCGGCCTCCACGGTGCCCAGATGCACGAACAGGTCGCCCAGGCGCTTTTGGGTGTCGCGCACCGCGATGCGAAGGCCGCCCGCGCCGGTGATCCGCCCGGCGTCGCCCACCTGGCCGCCGCTTTCGGCGTAAAAGGGCGTCTGGTTCAGCAGCAGCGCCACCTCGTCGCCGGGGGCGGCGGTGTCCACCGCCACGCCGTCGCGCACGATGGCGCGGATTTCAGCCTCGGCGGTCTCGGTGGCGTAGCCGAGGAACTCGCCGGCGCCCACCGCCTCGCGCAGATTGTACCACACCGTCTCGGTGGCGGCGTCGCCGGAGCCGGCCCAGGCGGCGCGGGCGCGGCGCCTCTGCTCGGCCATCGCCGCCTCGAATCCGGGCAGGTCCACCGCGCGGCCCTGCTCACGCAGCGCGTCCTGGGTGAGGTCGAGCGGAAAGCCGAACGTGTCATAGAGCTTGAAGGCCACATCGCCGGCCAGCGCCTGGCCCGCGCCCAGCCGCCCGGTCTCCTCGGCGAGCAGACCCAGGCCACGCTCCAGCATCGCCTTGAAACGCACTTCCTCCAGTTTCAGCGTCTGCTCGATCAGCGCCTCGGCGCGGACCAGCTCGGGGTAGGCCGCGCCCATCTGGCGGATCAGCGCGGGCACCAGGCGGTGAAACAGGGTGTCGCGGGTGCCCATCATGTGCAGGTGCCGCATCGCCCGGCGCATGATCCGGCGCAGCACATAGCCGCGCCCCTCATTGCCGGGCAGCACCCCGTCGGCGATCAGGAAGGAGACCGCGCGCAGATGGTCGGCCACCACCCGATGGCTGATCCGCCACTGCCCGTCCGGCGCCTGGCCGGTGGCATCCGCGCTCGCCTCGATCAGCGCGCGGAAGGTGTCGGTGTCATAATTGTCGTGCTTGCCCTGCAGGATCGCGGCGAAGCGCTCAAGGCCCATGCCGGTGTCGATCGAGGGGCGCGGCAGCGGCGCGCGCACGCCCGGCGGCCCCTCCTCGAACTGCATGAACACGAGGTTCCAGATTTCGATGAAGCGGTCGCCATCCTCGTCGGCGCTGCCGGGCGGGCCGCCGGGGATGGCGGGGCCGTGGTCGTAGAAAATCTCCGAACATGGCCCGCACGGGCCGGTCTCGCCCATGCGCCAGAAATTATCGTCGGTCGGGATGCGGATGATGCGCTGGTCGGGCAGCCCGGCGATCTTGCGCCACAGCGCGGCTGCTTCGTCATCCTCGTGGAACACGGTGACCAGCAATTTGTCGGCGGCCAGGCCGAAATCGCGGGTCAGCAGGGTCCAGGCATGCTCGATCGCCTGGTCCTTGAAATAATCGCCGAAACTGAAATTGCCCAGCATTTCGAAGAAGGTGTGATGGCGCGCGGTGTAGCCGACATTGTCGAGGTCGTTGTGCTTGCCGCCGGCGCGCACGCATTTCTGCGCGGTGGTGGCGGTGCTGTAGGCGCGGCGTTCCTGGCCGGTGAACAGCCCCTTGAACTGCACCATCCCCGCGTTGGTGAACAACAGCGTGGGGTCGTTGCGCGGCACCAGCGGGCTGCTCTCCACCCGCTGATGCCCATGGCGGGCGAAATAATCGAGGAAGGTGGCGCGGATGTCGTTACTGCTGGGCATGCGACCATCTAGCCCAGCGGCTTGCCGGCTGAAAAGGGCACCCGCGTTGATCTGCATCAGCGAACCCGCCACCCGGCCGGCGCAGGCTCGCCGCGTCGGGAGCGGGAAATGGCGTCCAGCCGGATCGACATCCTCAACAGCGTCTGCCGCGGCTGCCATGGTGGCTGTGGCGCGGTGCTGCATGTCCAGCGCGACCCGAACGGCGACCCGGCCGGCGACCGGCTGCTGAAGGTGGAGGGCAACCAAACCGCGCCGCTCAACCACGGCCATCTGTGCCCGATCGGCTATTCCGCGCCCGACCTCGTGCACCACCCCGACCGGCTGCTGCATCCCATGCGCCGCGCCGGGCCGCGCGGCTGTGGGCAGTGGGACCGCATCGGCTGGGACGAGGCGCTGGACGAGATCGCCACCCGGCTCAACCACATCCGCGCGACCGAGGGCGCCCACACCATCGTCATGGGCACCGGCACCGGCCGCCACCATGCCGCCTGGGTGTCGCGCTTCGGCCATGCGATGGGCACGCCCAACTGGTGCGAGCCAGGCTTCGCCCAGTGTTTTTTTCCCCGCCTCAACACGCTGAAACTCACCTATGGCGGCATCCTGTGCAACGACCTCACCGGTGACACCCCGCCGGCCTGCATTCTGTACTGGGGCCACAACCCGATCGATTCCGGCCCCGATGGCGAAACCCGCTTCGCCGCCCGCGCGGCGCTGGCCCACCACCCCAGAACCATCGTGGTGGACCCCCGCCGCACCGAGCTGGCGCGCAAGGCCGACATCTGGCTGGCGCTGCGCCCGGGCACCGACGACGCGCTGGCGCTGGCCTTCTGCCACGTGATCATCGAGGAAAACCTGTTCGACGCCGCGTTCGTCGCGAACTGGACCTCGGGCTTCGACCAGCTCGCCGCCCATGTGCATGCCCACAGCCCCGAGTGGGCGGCGCCGATCACCTCGGTCAGGGCCGAGGACATTCGGGCGGCCGCGCGCATGTTCGCGCGGAACACGCCGGGCATGCTGGAATGGGGCTGCGCGATCGACCACACCCCCAACACCATCCAGACCTGTCGCGCGCTCGCCATGCTGCCCG
>DAHWBL010000017.1 GCA_027323595.1 Acetobacteraceae bacterium
AGCAACAGCCAGACCGACGAGACCGGCACCCAGCAGAGCCAGGGTAGCGGGCTCCGGCACCGGCGGCGGCGGCGCCGGCGGGGTCGAGAGGGTCGCCGAGTAGTTATACACGGTGTTGTTCTGGTTCAGCGTCATCGTCAGACTGCCGGCAACGCCGTTGGCGTAAAGATTGCTGCCGATGCTCGGGCCAGTGATGGTGCCGAGCAGATACACGCCGATCGAGCTGCTGTTGACCGAGATCGAGTAACCGGTTGTCTCAGCCGACGCCACCGAGAAAGTGTAGGCGCCGAAGGTGACGAAGTTCGACAGCGCCTCGGTCAGCGTGCCGCCGACCGTCGTCGCCACCGACAATGACACGCCCGAAGCGAACGAACCGGTCCCGGAAAGGGTCGCGAAATCATTGGTGCCGCCACCATAGGTCATGGTGTTGTTCGGCGAGGTCCAGGTCACGGTCGCCGGGGACCCGCTGGTCACCACCGCCGGGTCCTGGAAGAGCGAGTTGGCGATCTGAAGCGTGCTGAACGTGGTCGCGTTCGCGCTGAACGCAACCATGGTGGCAAGCGCGGTGCCGGCCAGAAGGGTCTTGAGGGACATGAGAGGGCTCCTAAACGATTTGCTCGCTCGCGAACCCCGACTTGGCGCCCGCTGCTGACAGGTATGTAATCTAAGCCGCATCTAGGTTGCAAGCGATTTATGTGGCCAGCGGGCCATTCGGACCATTTTTTTTGGAATCGTCATCATCGGAAGCCCCGAAACCGCCCATCCGCCCGGCCGCCCCCCGCCGCGCCCGCCGCCGTCACGCCGGACAGGCTGGCGCCACGCCACCCGACAAGTCTAAACTGCCCGCACAAGCGAAACCAATATAATTGACGCCCCCGGGAGGAACCAATGCGCCTCGACCAGGCCAACCAGCTGCTCGACCAGTTCTACCTGCCCTTCGAATCCGGCTGGCAGCGCCTGCCGGACGGCTCCGCCCATGTCGCCGCCCGCACCCACATGATCGGCTGCACGCCCGAAATGGTCGCCTGGTGGTTCGGCTTCATCCACCACACCGAACAATATAAATGGTGGCACCCCCGCGACCACCTGTTCAGCGACTGGGACGGCGAACGCGGCACCGGCCGCTACATCGGCGGCACCCACCTGGTGCACGAATATATCGGTCCGAGCATCTACAAGCTGAAGATCAACTTCCGCGAACCCGGCGAAATCCTCGACACCTCCCGCTTCGAGGCCGCCAGGGTCGGCGTCGCCGTGTTCGGCTATGTCGGCGACCTGGAACAGGATGGCTGGTTCGGCCGGCTGCTGCATCTGGTGCAGAAAACCGACGATGGCTGCGTCATGCGCTCCCGCTTCTGGCTCGGCGCGCTGGACCCCATGCCCCCCAACCCGGTGCCGCCCGACGTGCTGGCCGGACTGGTGCCCGACAGCCTGGCCGCGGGCTTGCACGCCCACGCCAGCGAGGAGATGAGCATTCTCGCCAGCTTCCTGCCGACGGTCTACCGCATCCACAACGCCGATCAGAGCCGGCGCAACGACTGACCCTCAGCCCCCCACCAGCCGCTCCCGCCACCCAAGCCCGGCCAGGGTGCCCGCCACCGGCAGATATTCACAGCCGACCCAGCCGGCATATCCAGCCTGCTCGATCGCGGCCAACAGATGCGGCCAATGCAGCTCACCGGTCCCCGGCTCCCCCCGTCCGGGCACCTCGGCGATCTGGATATGGCCGATCAAATCGATATGCCGGCGCAGCCGCGCGATCACGTCGCCCTCGCCCCTCTGTACATGGTACACGTCGAATTGCAGCCCGAACCGCGGCCCCAACGCCGCCACGATCGCCGCTCCCATCGCCTGCGTGCTCACCAAATAGCCTGGCACGTCGATCGGATTGATCGGCTCCAGCATCAACCTCACACCCGCCGGCGTCTGCTCCCCCGCCCATGCCAGATTGGCCATCAGCGTGGGCAGACACTCCGCCGCCTGCACGCCCGCGGGAACAACTCCCGACATCACATGGATCATCCCGACCCCGAGCCCCACCGCATACTCCAGCGCACGGGCAAACCCGTCACGGAATTCCGCCTCGCGCCCCGGCAAGCCCGCGTGCCCGCGCTCACCACGCGCCGGATCGCCCGGCGGCGTGTTGAGCAGAATCAGCGGCACGCCCGCCGCCTTCAGCCGCGCGCGCAATTCCGCCACCGGCACCGCATACGGATACTGCACCTCCACCGCGGCGAACCCGGCCGCCGCCGCCGCCTCGATCCGCTCGCCGAGTGGCTGTTCGGTAAACAGCGTGGAAATGTTGGCCGCGAGCCGCAACATCTCCTTCAGCCGATATGGCTTTGATGGTTGGCCAGATACCAGTCCGCGATCTCCTCGCGCGTCGCCCACCAGATGCCGGATTTCTTCTTGGCGTAGTCGATGAACTCACGCAGCGCGCGGATCCGGAACGGCTGGCCGATCACATGCGGATGCAGCCCGATATTCATCAGCCGCCCGCTATGCTCGCCCTCCCGCCACAACTCATCGAGCGCCTCGATGAACACCGATTTCGCCCCCTCGACATCCTTGCCCTGGCGCAGGAACACGGTGAAATCATTGACCTCGGACGTATACGGGATCGACACCAGCGGCCGGCCGCACTCGGTGCGCATCAGATATGGCTGATCGTCATTGAGATAATCGGTGATGAAATCGAGTCCCGCCTCGGCGACCAGATCAGGCGTGTTCGGTGTCGATCGCAGCGAGCTCGACAGCCAGCCACGCGCTGCCTTGCCGACGAACTCCCGATACACGCGCAAGGTTTCCTCGATCACCGCGCGCTCGGTCTCGATATCGAACTGGTAATCGGTGAGCAGATCGGACTGCACGTAATTATGCGCCACCAGCTCCCAGCCCTGCCGCATCGCCTCCTCGATGATCTGCGGCCGTTGCAACGCCATCTTGGCGTTCATCGTGCAGGTCGTCGGCACGCCGGCCTGCTTGAATATATCAAACATCCGCCACACCCCGACCCGATGCCCGTACTCGCGCCAGGTCCAGTTCGGATTGTCATACACATTGCCGGGAAGAACGTCGGTGATGATGCTCGGCCCGCCCGGATAGTACGGCTTCGGATCGACCTTCATCCGGTCCCAGTATTCAAGATTTGTCGTGATCATCAGCGCCACCCGCGCGCCACCCGGCCAGCGCAGCGGCTTACGCTGCGGCATCGGCACGAAATCATATTCCATCATGGCCTCCTGTCGTCATCACGCCCGAGCCGATCACGTCACACCCCATAATGTTCGGCAAGGCGCTGATATTCCGCCGCGCCGGTCAGCCGGCACACCTCGGCAAACTCCGCGAGCACCGGCGGCGCCAGCGGATCGCCATCGCGCAGCGCGGCCAGCGCATGCTGCATCGCCGGGATCGCCGCGAACAAGGTCGGATTGTACAGCGCCACCCGCGCGCCAAGTGCGGCCAGTGCCGCCGGCGGCAGCATCGGGGTCTTGCCACCAGGAACCATGTTGACCATCGCGGGCTTTGGAGAAATCGCGCAGAAATCACGCAACTCCTCGTTGGTCTCGGATGCCTCGAAAAACAGAATATCCGCTCCCGCCGCGGCATAGGCCATCAACCGGTCCCGCGCCGCCGCATAACCCTCTGGCGCCCGCGCATCGGTGCGCCCGATGATCAGCACATCGAGCCCGGATTCCGCCCTGGCATCAACCGCCGCGCGGATCCGCATCGTCGCCTCCGCCACGCTCACCACCCGCTTGCCGGTCATGTGCCCGCAACGCTTGGGGAACTCCTGGTCCTCGATCATCACGGCCGCCGCCCCCGCACGCGCATATTCAACGACCGTGCGGCGAACATTCATCGCATTGCCATAACCCGTGTCGGCATCGGCCAGCACCGGAAATCCCGGATTTGCCGCGCAAATCAGCCGCAGCGTCTCGATCATCTCACCCGCCGCGATCAACCCGGTGTCAGGCAGCCCGAACCGCGTCGCGGCGATACCAAATCCACTCATGAAACACGCCGGCAGCCCCGATTCGCGCACCAGGCGCGCCGACAATGCATCATAGATGGTCGGCGCCACCACCAGCCCCTCGCCGAGCAGCCCCCGCAGCCGATCAACCGCGCTCATGCGCAGGAATTCGCTGGCCAGGCATAGAACAACGACCATTTCTCATGATCGATGCGAATCGTGTAGCCCGGCAACTGCCCCTCGTTTCCCTTGAAACAGATGCCATTTCCAAGCAGCCCGTCAAAGCTCTTGGTTGCCTGCATTGCAGCATTGATCGCCAGCCGCTCGGCGGCCACATGCGCGCCATCGCCGCTGACCTTCGCGGTCGAGCCACACTGCGCCAGCAGATGCGCGACGTCATAGGTCAGCGCATCGGTATGAAACGCGCCCAGTTTATGAATCCCGCGCGCGGCACATTCCTTCACGAACGCGTCGTTGAAGGCCTCCGTCTGGGGAGACATGCCCTTCCAGAAGGAGCTGGCAAAAATCACCCCGTCGCCATCCTTGTCGAACAGCTCGACATTGTTCGGATCGCCATAGAGCTGCGAGCCGATGACCCGCCCGGTGTAACCCTGCCGCCGCAGTTCCTTGATCGCCCGCGCCGCCGGCTCGGGCAACGATGCCAGCGTGACGATGTCCGGCTTGCTCTCAAGCACCTTGGCGACCTGCGGGGCGACATCGAAGGTTTTGTATTGAAATGCCACCGGCGCGCCGAACTTCACGCCAAACTCGGCGAGAATCGCCGGCATGGACTTCGTGCCCGACTCATTTGAAACCGCCTCATCGGAAACATACAGGATTTCCGTCGTCTTCGGCATCGAATTGTCTTTCTGCAGGCTGCGCAACACATTGCGAAACCCGACAGCCTCATCGGGCACCAGCCGAAACAAAAACTTCTTGCCTTCGATCAACCCAGGCCGCGAGGCCGCCACCGGAACCATCGTGGTCTGCGCCCGCTCGGCATCGTTCATCGCAACCGCCACCTCGCCCGAGGAAAACGGCCCGACGATCGCCAGCACCTGGTCATCCTCGATCAGCTTGCGCGCAGCAATCGCCGCCTGCCGCGGATCGGATCCGGTGTCGTAGCGAACCAGCGACAACGGATGTCCATTGACCCCGCCATGGGCGTTGATATCCGCCACCGCCATGTCCGCGGCCACGATCGAGGGCTCGGACACGCTTTTCAG
>DAHWBL010000043.1 GCA_027323595.1 Acetobacteraceae bacterium
GCGATTCAGGCATCCACGCCAGCGCACAGACCGCGAGAATTGCGCTTGCAACACAGCCAACATTGAAAACCGCACTCCAGCCGAGCCATGGCAGAAGCAACGACGCAAGCAGGCCGCCCACCGCCGCACCCAGCGCGAACCCGCAGGCCATGATGGTGACCATCGCCGCACGATTGCGGCGTGGCGACCATTCATTTGCCATCACGATCGTCGCCGGGATCAACGCGCCAAGCGGAAGGCCGGTGACGAAGCGATACAGGAGCATCTCGTTGATCGACTGCGCCTGCGCGGTCAGCGCCATCAGAACCGTGACCAGCCCGAGCGATCCCAGTATCAAACTTTTTCGACCCCACCAGTCTCCGATCGGCCCTATCAAGAGGCTGCCCAACAAGGTGCCGAACGCGCCGGCGCCGAAAACCGGCCCCAGGGAAGCGCGTGACAAGTGCCAGTCGCGGATCAACGCGGGTGCGACGAACGCGATGGCCTGGTTATCAAATCCGTCGACGAACTGCACCAGAAGGCACAGCAATATGACCCGAAGCTGAAAGCGCCCGACCGGCTGCCGATCGATCAGAGCATCGACGTCAGCAGGTGTCATTGTCGTGCTAACCCTGCCTCAGCAGATCAAGCCCGCGCAGCACCGGTTCATCACTGACCCGCAACAACACGGCGTCGGTGTCGGGCTCATGATGATGCGCGCGCCACGCAGGCGCGACCACGACATCGCCGCGCGCCCAGCGAAATGTCGTGCCGTCCACGATGCTGCGACCTTCGCCGCTCACCACCGCGTAGATGTTGTTTGCGGTTGTCTGATAGCCCGCGGTGGCATCACCCGCCTTCAGCATCATCATGTGCAGGGCAATGGTTTTCATCGCCGGCGCACCCAGCTCCACCATCCGGCCGAAGCGGCCGGATGGGTCCACCGATGCATCCGCCAGGCGCTGCTCGGTCAATTTCCAGGGGAACCATGCGGGCGAACTGCTCGCTATGTCACGCACCGGCTCGTATGTGTCCGGATGTTGTTCAAGAAACATCGGCTCAAGAAGATGGATGAGCGGAACATCAAGAAAATCGATCCAGTAGGCCGGAGCGGAACTGTCGTTGGCGTGGCCGTGCCAGGCCCAGTTCGGGGTCAGCAGCACATCGCCCACCGACATCGGCAGTGCGACGCCATCGACGATCGTGCTTGTGCCTGGCGCGGCATCGACGATCAGGCGGAGCGCGTTGGCGCTGTGACGGTGTGAGCGGGCCCGTTCGCCGGGCATGATCATCTGATAGGCGGCGACCAATGTTCGCGCCGTGGCATACTCGTTGCCGTCGAGCGGATTGACCAAAATCAGATTGCGCCGCTCGGCGAGTTCGGTGTTGATCAATCGCCCCGCCGCAGACAGCGCGGCGTGCGCGTGCTCGTAGCTCCAATGCGCGGGCAGAAATGAGCTGTGCGGCAACGGCCAGAGCGAGGGCGTCGGCTTCGACCAGCCAGGACCGACCTGCAAGGGCTTGAGCAGGGCATAAAGCTCGTCAAGCGAGCTGCATGCGGCGAGGTCCGTCGCCATTGGCTGTGTCACTGCGCTCCTCCACCGTGGCGATTGTTTGCTTCTTGGCATCAGGGTAGCGTGTTGCCCAAAGCAGGCGCAAGGGGAGGCGAGATGCGTGTTTTGACATTCTGCGCGGTCGTGATGCTTGGCGTCCTGGCCGCGATGTTTCCCGCCTCCGCCGCGGAGCCTTACGACATTCACGTGGTCCTGTCGCGAACCGGCGCCGGCGCGTTGCTTGGCGAGGGACAGATCCAGACGCTCGATATTCTCACGAACATGGTCAATGCCGAGGGTGGAATTGACGGCCGTCCGTTGAATTTCATCGTGCATGACGACCAATCCTCACCACAGATCGCGGTCCAGGCCGCAAGTGAGATCATCGCCACCCACCCGGCCTTCATGCTCGGCGCCGGATTGACCGCGACATGCAGCGCGATGGTTCCGCTGGTACGCAAGGGGCCGGTGATGTATTGCCTATCGCCTGGCATCAGTCCCGAGCGTGGTTCCTACGCGTTTTCGTCGACAATTCCGCATGATGGATTTCTGCAAGCCGTGGTCAGGTATTTTCACGATCGCGGTCTGCTGAGGATCGCGTTGATCATGGGAACCGATTCAACCGGCCATGACGGAGAACGTGCGGCGGACCGCGCGGTCGGCTTGCCGGAGATGGCCGGGATGCAGGTTGTGGAGCGGGTGCATTTCAATCCCGGAGATGTCAGCCTGGGCGCGCAGATCGCGCGTGTCGCCGACGCCCACCCGCAGGCGATCATCGCCTGGTCAACCGGAACCGCGATGGGAACCGTTCTGCGTGGATTGAAGCAGGGCAATGTCGACGTGCCGCTCGCCACCAGCACCGGCAATCTGCTTTATTCCTTCATGGACCGCTTTGCCGATCTGCTGCCCAGCGAACTCGTCTTCGCGGGCGGGCCCGGCATGCTCGATGATCCGCGGCTGCATCTTGATCCGCGCGTGGTGGCCGCGATCAAGCAGCGCGTGGCCCTGTTCCGGGCCGCCGGAGTGGTGCTGGATGACGCCGCGGAGACCGTGTGGGACCCGGTGCTGATGGCGGTCGAGGCGCTGCGCAAGATCGGCCCAGGCGCGAGCGCGACACAAATTCGTGACTACCTCATGGCGCTGAATTCGTGGCCTGGGGTCTACGGGGTTTATGATTTCGCGCGCGTCCCCCAGCGCGGCCTTGACGCATCCAATGCGGTGATCACGCGATGGGATGCGGCGCATCACCGCTTCGAGGCGGTCAGCCAGCCAGGCGGCGATCCGATCGTAGCCGCCACACCCCGTTAGGAACGTGGCGGTGCGTTGTCATTGCCCTCGATTCATCGCCAGCCAGATTGTCTCCGCCGTGGCCGGCATGTCGATATGCTTGATCTTGTAAGGGGAAAGCGCATCGATGATCGCGTTCATCACCGCCGGCAGCGCACCGACGGTGCCGGCTTCGCCAGCCCCTTTCGCGCCCAGTGCGTTCACCGGTGTCGGCACCGGGTTGGTGTCGATCAGGATCGGCGGCATGTCGTCGGCGCGCGGCATCGCGTAATCGGTGAAGGAGCCGGTGATGATCTGCCCGCTATCGTCATATTCGACGCGCTCGAACAGCACCTGGCTCAGCCCCTGCGCGAGCCCGCCATGGATCTGCCCCCGGACCAGCATCGGATTGATCATCGTGCCGCAATCATCAACGACGCTGTAGGCAAGCACCTTGGCCTGTCCGGTTTCGGGGTCGATCTCGACCTCGCAGATATGGGTGCCGTTCGGAAAAGTCGCGTCCTGCGGTGATACGATCGCCTGCGCCTGCATCCCCACTTCCTGGCCGGGCTTGATCCGCCCCGGCGTGTAGCTGATCTTCGCCACCTCCTCGATGCGGATCGCGCGGTCGGTGCCGGCGATGCGCAGCGTGCCGGCGTCGAACTCGATGTCGGCGGGATCGGCCTCCAGCACCTGGCCGGCAAGTTCCTTGGCGCGCGCGATGATCTTGGTGGCGGCGACCGCCACCGCGGTTCCTCCGGCCGACATGGTGCGCGAGCCGAAGCTGCCGCGGCCGTGGCTCACCACATCGGTGTCACCCATCAGCACCCGGGTGCGCGCGGGGTCCACGCCGAGCAGGCTGTGGGCAATCTGGCGAAACACCGTCTCGTGCCCCTGGCCGTGATTATGCGCGCCCAGAACCATGGTAAGATTGCCGCCGGAATCAAACCGCAGCTCCGCGCCTTCATCCATCGGCGTCTTGGGCGGGCCGCCGGCGATCTCAATCGCGTTCACCACCGAAATGCCGCGCAGCATGCCGCGCGCCTCGCTTTGCGCGCGTCGAGCCGGAAAGCCTGCCCAGTCGGCCAACTCCGCAGCCATGGTCATGTTTTTTTCGAAATCGCCAGAATCGTAATTGAAGATC
>DAHWBL010000044.1 GCA_027323595.1 Acetobacteraceae bacterium
CCGCTGATACCGTGATCGACCTCGATCTTCCGCAGCGCCGCGCCAAGCCTGTCCGCCACCATTTTCATATGGCTGTCGCAATAATACGCGATGTCGAAACGGCTGTTCGTCGCGTTCGGATAAAGCACGCTGACCTTGATCATGGTCGTTCCCCCCTGATTTCGACCCTAGCCAAGCATCACCGAGGCGCCAACGCCAGAATAAATCGCCTCACCGGCCGCCCAAAGCCTCAACCCGCACGCCAGATTGCCGGTCGGCCGTCAATTCGTGGTCCAGCTGTCCGACCACCAGACCGCATCCGCCGCACCCAAACACCAGCGCGACCCCACCTGCCACCAGCAGCGGGATCGTGAAATTCCCTGACGCCGAGATCAGCAGGCCGGTGACGATGGGCGCGAACGAGCCACCCAAATTGCCGCCGAAAAGCTGTAGCGACACCAAAGATGAAACAACATGTTTCGGCGCGACATCGATTGGCATCGCGTTGATCGACGCGGTCGCCAGGCTCATCGCGCCCACCGCCGCGGTCAGCAGCACCACCGCCAGCGTGGTATCGCTCGCAAAGGCAGCCGCCACGCTGAACATTGTCGCCAACGCCAGCCCGCCCACTGAAAACCCTTTGCGCACCAGCGTCACCGACAACCCCCGTGCGATCAGCCGGTCCGCGCCCCATCCCCCCAGCAGCACGCACAGCGCGCCCACCAGAAATGGGATCATGCCGATCAGCCCGGTCCGCTGCACCGACATGTGCCGTTGCAAAACCAGATATCCCGGCAGCCAATTCGCGAAGACGTAATAGATATACAAATACCCCGCCTGGCCCAGCATGATCCCCCATGTGGTCCGAAAGCGCAGCAGCGTGATCCAGCGCACCCGCGCGGCCGTCGGGTCCGTGCGCGTCGGTGCCACTGGCGCACGATAGACCGCGAGCCACCAGGCCAGCCAGATCAGGCCGAGCCCACCGGTGACCAGAAAAGTGCCGGCCCAGCCTGCATAGACGTAAATTGTGGAGGCCAGCGGAATGCCCAGCATCAGGCCGATCTTGTTGCCCGCGAAAAACGCGCCGACCACGCGCCCGGGCTGCTCGTTGGTGAAATTCTCGCGGATGACCTGCGAGCCGGACGGGATCATCCATCCTTCGCCCAGCCCCACCAGCGCGCGCAACATCGCAAGCGGCGCGAACGACGACGTCATCCCGCACAGCGCCGTCGCCAGCGACCACACCCCTACCCCGGCCGGATAGGCGAGCCTCGCGCGGAACCGATCCGCGACCGGCCCGGCAAACAGGTAAACCGCGGTGAGGCTCCAGTTGAAAATGGACAGCACCAGGCCCAGCGCCGCCGGCGTGAGATGTCCCGATTTTACCAGGGTCGGGCCCACCACCGCGATATTGACCCGATCGATGTACGCCAAAAGTTGCGAGAAACTCAGCAGAAATACCAGATGATAGCGATATGATCGCGAACTCGACGGCATCGGGCTGACTCCTTCGGGAGCTTCCTGCCCTTATCGACCTTGTGATTGATCCGGCATTGACCGCGATCAATCGATAGCAAGTCGGAACGTTCTTCGCCGATCAGCCCTCTTCGACGCGCTCCACGCCCGGGATCAGCTTCAGCGCCTGGGCCAGACGTGGCGTGACGTTGAAGCTGCCTGGCAGCGCCAGTTCCGCCTCCTGCGCAACACCCAGCCGTGGACGGAGGAACACGCGGCCGCGGCCGCCGCTCTCGCGGGTCAGAATCGCGCGGATGTGCGGCACCGCCTCGCTGCGTTCGAGCCAGACCCGCAACTCCGCGCCGGACCCCGCGGCGGCCTGTTCCAGCGACACCACGTCCTGCCCGGTGACGCGGACAGATTCGCCTTCGATCCGCAAATCCACCGTGACCAGAACCAGACTTCCGGCCACCAGCAACTCCCGGCTGCGGGAGAGCAGCTCGGAGAACATCGTCACCTCGCAGCTTCCCGCAGGGTCCGACAACACGACCCAGGCCATCTTGCCGCCGGTGCGTGTCGGGCGTTCGCGGGCGCTGATCACCGTGCCGGCAAGGCGCACCCGCCCGCCGCCGGCGCGCGCGCGCGGCTCGATCATGCTGCTGGGCAGCACACCGAGCCGACGCAGCAAGGGTGCATAGGCGTCCATCGGATGCGCGGTGAGATGAAACCCAACGGCCTCTGCCTCGAAGGCCAGGCGTTCCATCTCGGGCCAGTCAGCGATGTCGGGAAGGCGCAATTTTTCTGGCGTCGACGCATCGCCAAACAAGCCGGCCTGGCCGGAGCCGGCTTCCTCGGCCGCGACCTGCGCGCGACGCAGGATGGTCTCCGCGGCGGCGAACACGCGCGCGCGGTTGCCATCCAGATGATCGAAGGCGCCGGCGCGGACGAGGTTTTCGATCTGCATCCGGTTCAATTGGCGCGGGTCAACGCGGGCAGCGAAATCCGCGAGGTCGGCGAAGGCGCGTTGGCCGCGGGCGGCCACCACCGCCTGCATCGCCGCCACTCCCACCCGCTTCACCGCGGCGAGCGCGTAGCGGATCGCCAGCGAGCCGTCGTCACGCTGTTCGACGGTGAAATCCGCCGCACTGCGATTGATGTCGGGCGGCAGAACCTCGATGCCAAGGCGCCCGCATTCCTGGCGCAATGCGGCGAGCTTGTCGGTGTTGGCGATGGCCAGCGACATGCAGGCGGCCAGAAATGCCTCGGGATGATTGGCTTTCATCCAGGCGGTCTGATACGCGACCAGGGCGTAGGCGGCGGCGTGTGACTTGTTGAAGCCGTAGTCGGCGAATTTCGCCATCAGGTCGAACACTTCGGCGGCCTTCGCCGGGTCGATTCCGCGGCCGGTGGCACCGCTGACGAAGGTTTCTTTTTGCGCGTCCATCTCGTCGCGGTTCTTTTTGCCCATCGCACGGCGCAGCAGATCGGCGGCACCCAGGCTGTAGCCGCCCATGCGCTGGGCGATCTGCATCACCTGCTCCTGATAGACCATGATGCCGTAGGTCTCATCAAGGATATCGCGAATTTCGGGGTGCGGGGCCTCCCACGCCTCGCCGTGTTTGCGCTGGCAATAGGCGGGAATGTTGGCCATCGGGCCGGGACGATAAAGTGCGACCGCCGCGATCAGGTCTTCGAAGCGGTCAGGGCGCATCTGCCGCAGCACGTCGCGCATGCCCTGGCTTTCGAACTGGAACACCCCTCCACCGTCGCCACGCGCCAGCATGTCGTAGGTTCGCCGGTCATCGAGCGGCAACGTTTCGAGATCGATTTCAACGCCGAACGGGCGCAAGAATTGCACCGCCCGCTGCAGGATCGTCAGTGTTGTCAGGCCGAGGAAATCGAACTTCACGAGGCCCGTCTGCTCGACATATTTCATCGAGAATTGGGTGACCAGGCTGTCTTCGGTCTTGGGATCGCGATACAGCGGCACAATCTCGATCAGCGGCCGGTCACCGATCACCACGCCGGCGGCGTGGGTGCTGGCGTGGCGATAAAGCCCTTCGAGCTGGAGCGCGATCTCCAGCAGCCGCCGCACCGATTCGTCGGTGTCGCGCATGTCGCGCAGCGCCGCCTCACCCTCGATCGCCTGAGCGAGCGTAACCGGCTTGGCCGGATTGTTGGGGATAAGCTCGGCAACCTTGTTGACCAGGCCGTAGGGCAGCCCGAGCACCCGCCCGACGTCGCGCACCGCCGCGCGGGCCTGCAGCTTGCCGAAGGTGATGATTTGCGCGACCCGGTCCGCGCCGTATTCGCCGCGCACATAGTCGATCACCTCGTCGCGGCGTTCCTGGCAGAAGTCGATGTCGAAATCAGGCATCGACACGCGCTCGGGGTTGAGGAAGCGCTCGAACAGAA
Organism: Acetobacteraceae bacterium; assembly: GCA_027323595.1. Lineage (GTDB taxonomy): Bacteria > Pseudomonadota > Alphaproteobacteria > Acetobacterales > Acetobacteraceae > CAIVDX01. Next base: position 3,850 of record DAHWBL010000044.1, read on the forward strand.
GGTTGAACCGCAGCGGATCGAGATCGGTGATGGTGAGCGCCCAGGCGACCACCGAGCCCGCGCCCGAGCCACGCCCGGGGCCCACCGGAATGAGGTTGGATTTCGCCCATTGGATGAAATCAGCAACGATCAGGAAATAGCCTGCGAAGCCCATTTTGGCGATGACATCGAGCTCGAAGGCAAGGCGTT
>DAHWBL010000051.1 GCA_027323595.1 Acetobacteraceae bacterium
CGTTCGGTTCGGGCAAGCTGCGGGTGGCCGCACTCGACGCGGTCAGCGCGGTGGCCGCGGTGGCGCTGGCGCGGCGCCAGCACGAGGACACCAGGCTGCTCGCGCCGTCGGACGGGGTGGTCGAGAACCGGATCATGGAGCCGGGCGACATGGCGAGCCCGGCGAGCCCGGTGCTGACCATCGCGCTCGACAGCCCGCTATGGGTGCGCGCCTACGTGCCCGAGAGCGCGCTGGGGCGGGTGCGTCTGGGCGCGGCGGCGGAGGTGCGCACCGACAGTTTCCCCGATCACGTCTATCACGGCTGGGTCGGCTATCTGTCGCCGACCGCCGAATTCACCCCCAAATCGGTGGAGACCGCGGAGCTGCGCACCGCCCTGGTCTACCAGGTGCGGGTCTTCGTGTGCGACGCGCGCGGCGAGCTGCGGCTGGGCATGCCGGCAACCGTGCGGGTGCTGCCCGCCGCCGCCGCCGCGCCGGCCACCCCGCCTGGCTGCGGGCCGGGCGATGCCGCCGGCAACTGAGCCCGCGCCCGCCGGCGAGGCGGTGCGGCTCGTCGCGCTCAGCCGGGCGTTCGGTTCGGGCAAGCTGCGGGTGGCCGCACTCGACGCGGTCAGCGCGGTGGCCGCGAGCGGGGCGGTGACCGGGCTGATCGGGCCGGACGGCGCGGGCAAGACCACGCTGATGCGGCTGATCTGCGGGCTGCTGCGGCCCGATCACGGGCGGATCGAGGTGTTCGGGGCGGATATCGCCGGGCCGCGCGCGACCGCGGCCATGCAGGCGCGGCTGGGCTACATGCCGCAGCGCTTCGGGCTCTACGAGGACCTCACGGTCCAGGAAAACCTCGATCTCTACGCCGATCTGCGCGGCCTGCCGCCGGACGAGCGGCCCGGCCGCTACGGCGAGCTGCTGCACATGACCGGGCTCGCCGGCTTCACCGCGCGCATGGCCGGGCGGCTGTCGGGCGGGATGAAGCAGAAGCTCGGGCTCGCCTGCACGCTGGTCCGCGCGCCCGACCTGCTGCTGCTCGACGAGCCGACGGTGGGGGTGGACCCGGTGTCGCGGCGCGAGCTGTGGGAGATCATCGACCATCTCACCGGCACCGCGGGGATGAGCGTGCTGTTCTCCACCGCCTATCTGGACGAGGCCGCGCGCTGCGACGCGGTGCTGCTGCTGCACCAGGGTCGGCTGCTGGGCGCGGGGCCACCGGAGGAGATGACCGCCCCGCTCGCCGGGCGGGTGTTCGCAACCCCGGTGCCCGCGCCGGCGCGGCGGCATGCCCAGGCGCGGCTCGCGGCGATGGACGGGGTGATCGACGCGGTGATCCAGGGCGACGGCGTGCGCCTGGTGCTGGCGCGCGCGCCCACCGCGCCCAGCCTGGACGGGCACGCGCTCACCGCGGTCGCGCCGCGTTTCGAGGACGGGTTCGTCGCGCGCCTGCGCGGCGACGATCCGCCGCCGGCGCGCCACCTGCCCGCCGACCCGCCGGCGCCTCGCGAGGATGGCGCGCCGGTGATCGTGGTCGAGCATCTGACCCGGCGCTTCGGCAGTTTCGTCGCGGTGCGCGATGTCAGTTTCAGCGTGCGGCGAGGCGAGATTTTCGGGCTGCTGGGGGCCAACGGTGCCGGCAAATCCACCTGTTTTCGCATGCTGTGCGGGCTGCTGCCGGCAAGCGAGGGGCGCCTTGAGGTGGCCGGCTTCGATCTGCGTCGCGCGGCGGCACCCGCGCGCGGGCAGATCGGCTACATGGCGCAGAAATTCTCGCTGTATGGCGATCTGTCGGTGCGGCAGAATCTGCGCTTCTTCGCCGCCGCCTACGGCCTGCGCGGCACGTCGTTGCGTGATCGGATCGACTGGGCGGTGGGCGAGTTCGATCTGGCGCCGATGCTGGGCGGCAATGCGCGCGATCTGCCGCTGGGGTTCAAGCAGCGCCTCGCGCTGGCCTGCGCGCTGATGCACCAGCCGCGCATTTTGTTCCTCGATGAGCCGACCTCGGGGGTGGACCCGCTGGCGCGGCGCGAGTTCTGGCGGCGGATCAGCCTGCTCGCCGAATCGGGGGTGACGGTGCTGGTCACCACCCATTTCATGGAGGAGGCGGAATATTGCGACCGGCTGGTGATCATGGCGCAGGGCGCGGTGCTGGCGGCGGGAAGCCCTGATGCGATCAAGAAGAACGCGGGCGGCGGCGACGGCGCGACGATGGAGGACGCCTTCATCGCGGTGATCGAGGCCGCCGCCACCGCGCGTGCCGCATGAGCGCGCGGCGCCGGCTGTGGGGGCTGCTGCGCAAGGAATCGTTGCAGATCTGGCGCGACCCGTCTGCGCTGGCCATCGCGCTGCTGCTGCCCACGGTGCTGCTGCTGATCTTCGGCTATGGCGTGTCGCTCGATGCGCGCAACGTGCGGCTGGCCATCGTGGTGCAGGAGCCGGGGCCGCTGGCCACGCAGTTCGTCGCCGGCTTCGCCCGTTCGCCCTATTTCCAGCCGGTCCTGTTCGCCGCCATCCAGGACGCCGAGGCGGCGATGGATCGCGGCGACGCGCAGGCGATCGTGTGGCTGCAATCGGATTTCGCGCGGGCTGCCAACGCCGGCGGCGCGCCGGTGGGGCTGCTGGTGAACGGGGTGGACGCCAATGATGCGCGCATCATCGAGGGCTATGTGCAGCAGGTCTGGGCGGGCTTCGTCGCGGCGCATGGCGGCGGCGTGATTTCGGTGCAGCCGCGCGTGCGCTTCAACCCCTCGGTCAGCAGCCGGGACTATCTGGTGCCTGGCCTGATCGCGGTGATCATGACGCTGACAGGCGCGTTGCTGACCGCGCTGGTGATCGCGCGGGAGTGGGAGCGCGGCACGATGGAGGCGCTGATGGTGACGCCGGTTGCGATGCGCGAAATTCTGCTGGCCAAGCTGCTGCCCTATTTCGTGCTCGGCATGGGCGGCATGGCCGGCTCGGTGGCGATCGCGGTGTGGCTGTTCGGGGTGGTGCTGCATGGCTCGTTCTGGGTGCTGACGGCCGCATCGGCCTTGTTCATGCTGGCCGCGCTGGGGATGGGGCTGCTGATCTCGAGCGTGGCGCGCAACCAGTTCGTCGCCGGGCAGATCGCCATCATCACCACCTTCCTGCCGGCCTTCATCCTGTCCGGCTTCGTGTTCGACATCGCCTCCATGCCGCGCGCGGTGCAGATCATCACCCATGTCGTGGCGGCGCGCTATTTCGTGTCGATCCTGCAATCGGTTTTTCTCGCCGGGGACGTGTGGTCGGTGATCGCGCCCAATGCCGCCGCCCTCGCGCTGATGGCGGTGATCTTTCTTGTCCTGGCACGCGCGATCGCGCGCAAGCGGCTGGACTGAGGCATGTTCGCCCGGGTGCTGGCCTTGCTGGTGAAGGAACTGCTCGCGGTGCTGCGCGACGGGCGCAGCCGCGCGGTGCTGATCGGCCCGCCGCTGCTGCAACTGCTGGTGTTCGGCTATGCCGCGACGTTCGACCTCAACCATGTGCCGATGGCGATCTATGACCAGGATCACAGTGCCGCCTCGCGCGAGCTGGTGGCGCATTTCGCCGGCGCGCCGGCCTTCGAGGTGGTGGCGCGGCTGACCTCGGACGCGGGGATCGACCGGCTGATCGACAGCCGGCAGGCCGCCCTGGTGCTGTTGATCGATGCGCGCTTCAGCCGCGATCTGCTGACCCACCGGCCCGCGCGGGTGCAGGCGATCGTGGATGGCCGCAACTCCAACACCGCTTTGCTGATCGAGGGGTATGCCAACAGCATCATCAATGATTTCGCCATCGGCTGGGCGGGCAGCCATGGCGGCAGGCCACCCGAGGCGGTGCTGGTGACGCGCGCGCGCTACAACCCCGCGCTGTCCTCGCGCTGGTTCATCGTGCCGGGGATCGTGGCCCTGCTGACCCAGGTGGTGACGCTGCTGGTGGTGGGGCTGTCGGTGGCGCGCGAGCGCGAGGCCGGCACCTTCGACCAGTTGCTGGTCACGCCGCTGCGCCAGATCGACATTCTGCTCGGCAAGGGGCTGCCGGGCCTGCTGATCGGCATGATCGAGGCCTCGGCGATCATCGCCGCGGCGCTGTGGTGGTTTGACGTGCCGCTGCGCGGCGGGGTCGGGGCGCTGTATCTGGGGCTGCTGCTGTTCGTGGTGTCGGCCACCGGCATTGGGCTGATGATCTCCGCCCTCGCCGCGACGCAGCAGCAGGCGCTGCTGGGCACGTTTTTGTTCATGGTGCCCTCGATCATCCTGTCGGGCTTCGCCACCCCCATCGCCAACATGCCAGGCTGGATGCAGACCCTCACGCTGCTCAACCCGATGCGCTACATCCTGGTGATCGTGCGCGCGGTGTTTCTCGAAGGCGCCGGAATGGCGACGCTGTGGCCGCAATACTGGCCGATGGCGGTGATCGGCGTGGCCGGCCTCGCGGCGGCCGGCTGGCTGTTCCGCAAGCGAACCATCTAGGCTCGCTGGATGTTCCGCGATCGAATTATCCAGGCTCGGCGGCGGCGAGGATCGCGTCGAGGTTTTTCCGCGCCACCGCCAGCACCGCGGGGTCGCCCGAGACCATCAGGGCGGCGATCGCGCCATCCATGGTCAACAGAATCTGGCGCGCCACCAGTGCCGGTTCGGGCAGGTCGGCGGCCTCGGCGAGATCGCCCAGGAAGGCCAGGATATGGCGATGATGTTCGGCTGCGAGCGCGCGCAACGCCGGCTCGCCCTTGGCGTGCTCAGCGACCGCGTTGATGAAGGCGCAGCCATAGAAGCGGCCGCCATCGAACCAGGCGGCGATGGCGGGGATGACCTGGCGCAGCCGATCCAGCGGGGCGTGCGCACCGGCGCGCACGGCGGCGAAGAAGGCGTCGCGCCAGTCCGCGCCCTCGCGGGTCAGCACCTCGCGCACCAGCGCCTCCTTCGAACCGAAGCGGGCATAGAGCGTCATTTTCGAGGCATGGGCGTCGGCGAGGATGCGGTCGATGCCGGTGGCGTGGATGCCGTCGCGGCAGAACAGTTCGCGCGCGACGGTGAGGATGCGCTCCGACGGCGGGCGGATTTCTGACGCCGGCCCGGTTTCTGACGTCGACCCGGGCGGAATGACGGGATCAGCCTCCGCATCAGATCGTTTTTTAAGCGACTGCTTCGACATTGACCATTTCCGCCTATAATGTCGGCATTTTCTGGCGGACAAGCAGGCAGCCCGGCGACACGCCTGCCCCACCGGCGCCGATCATCGCACGCCCTGCCCGCGCCGCGTCAATCCAAGGCCCTCCCGGCGCGCGCTGGCACGAGAGTTGAATAGAACGACGGCGATCAGACAGACCTGTCTGTTCCCAAACTTCCCGGGCCCGGCCCGGCGCCAAACAGGAGACGCTCATGGCCGACACCATCTCCCCGCCCACCGCGATGACCGGCTGCCTCGCGCCGATCGACAAGGCCGGGCTCGACGCGCTGATCGCCACCGGTCGCGCCAACCCCGCCGCGATCAAGACGCTGAAATGCAAGACCATCGCCGAGGGCCGGTTTCGTCACCTCAACATGATCCGCAACCTGCCGCCCTACATCGTCGATGAGCCGCCGGGCCTGCTGGGTGACGACACCGCGCCGAACCCCTCCGAGGCGTCGCTCGCCGCCCTTGGCTCGTGCCTCGCGGTCGGCATCCACGCCAATGCGGTGGCCCGCAACATCACCGTGCGCAAGCTCGAAATCGAGCTGGAGGCCGACATCAACATCACCGCCGTGTGGGGCACCGGCGACGTCTCGCCCAAGCCGGTCGGGTTCGACGCGGTGCGGGTGAAGGTGGACCTGGTCGCCGACGCGCCGAAGGAGGAGCTGGACGCGCTGATCGCGCACGCGAAAATCTGGTCGCCGGTGGCCAACACCTTCACCAAGCCGGTGGCGCTGAGCGTGGAGCCGGTGTGATGCCCGACGGGTTCGCCGCGGTCGCGCCGACCACCCTGATCGAGTCGATCCGCGCGCGGGTGCGCGCGGACCTGCCCGGCCAGGTCGAGGCGATCGACCGCGACGGGCTGTATCCGCGCGACACCATGCGCCGGCTGGGCGAGGCCGGGCTGTTCGCCGCCCATCTGGCCGGGCACTCCCCGCTCGGCCGGCCGGATCTGGCCACCGCCATCGCCGGCATGGCCGAGGTCTCGGCCGAATGCATGTCCACCGGCTTCTGCACCTGGTGCCAGGACGCGCTGGGCTGGTACATCGAAAACTGCGACAATCAGGCATTGCGCGGCGAGCTTTTGGGCGGCATCGCCGACGGCTCGGTGCTGGCCGGCACCGGCATGTCCAACCCGCTCAAATCCCTGTCCGGAATCGAGGGCTTCCTGCTCAAGGCCAAGCGCATGCCGGGCGGCTACGAGGTCTCGGGCGTGCTGCCCTGGGTTTCCAATCTTGGCGACGGGCACTGGCTCGGCACGGTGTTGCAGGATGTCGATGACCCCGCGCACCTGGCCTTCGCCGCGGTGCGCTGTGGCCAGCCGGGCGTGCAGATCCGCCAGAGCGCGCATTTCATCGCGCTGGAGGGCACCGGCACCTATTCGGTGGCCTTCCGCAAGGCCTTCATCGCCGACGACTATCTGCTCGCCGACCCGGTGGGCGAGCTGGTGTCGCGCATCACGCCCGGCGTGATCCTGTTGCAGACCGGCATGGGGCTCGGCGTGATCGATGCCTGTGTCGCGCTGATGCGCGGCTTCGGGCGCGGCCAGGCCAACGCCTATCTGCCGCGCGACGCCGATGCCACCGAGCAGGAGGCCGCCGCGCTGCGCGCCACCATCGCCGGGCTCGCCGCCACCCCCACCGAGACCGGGCGGGACTTCATGCGCGAGGTGCTGCGCGCGCGCCTCGGCGTCAGCGAACTGGCGCTGGCCGCCGCGCAATCGGCCCTGCTGCATGCCGGCGCGCGCGGCTATCTCGCCGGCTCGGCGGTGAACCGGCGGCTGCGCGAGAGCTATTTCGTCGCGATCATCACCCCATCGATCCGGCATCTGCGCCAGGAGCTGGCGCGGCTGGAGGAAAACTGACGTCTGACTTGCGGACCCGCCGTTCAACCCTTTTGAAGGAGTGCCTCGCATGAGCGACCAGGTTCTGATCTCGCCGGCCGAGCTCGCCACGCGCGACGACGTGGTGGTGATCGACACCCGCAGCCCCGACGCCTACGCGGCGGGACATATTCCGGGTGCCGTCAATCTGCATGAAATCTTCACCTATCTGGCCACCTCGACGCCCGAGGGCATGGCCGAGCTGCGGCAGAAATTCGCCGCCGCCTTCAGCGCGGTCGGGCTGTCGGGCGCGCCGACCGCGGTGTTCTGCGAGGCCAGCATGAATTCGGGCTTCGGCCAGTCCTGCCGTGGCTATTTCCTGTTGCAGTTCCTCGGCTATCCAAAAGCCCAGGTGCTGCATGGCGGGCTTGCCGCCTGGACCGCCGCGGGGCTGCCGCTCAGCACCGAGGCACCCGCACCCACATCCGCGCCGTTCCCGCTGGTCGATACCGGCAGCCGCGTGATCATCGATGCCGCGACCATGCTCGCCGCCCTCGACGACCCCGCGATCGTGAAGCTCGATGTGCGCGACGTCGATGAGTGGGTCGGCACCAGCTCCTCGCCGTACGGGCCGGATTTCTGCCCGCGCAAGGGCCGCATTCCGGGCGCGCGCTGGCTGGAATGGTACCGCATGATGAAGCCCACCGCCGACGGGGCGATGTTCAAAAGTGCCGATGAAATCCTCGCCGAATGCGCCACCGTCGGCGTGACGCCGGCGACGACGGTGATCCTGTATTGCTTCAAGGGCGCGCGCGCCTCCAACACGCTGGTGGCGCTAAAGGCCGCCGGCATCGCCGATGTGCGCATGTATTTCGGCGGCTGGAACGAATGGAGCCGCGACCCCGCCCTGCCGATCGACAGCGGGCTGCCGTTCGCCATGGCGGCGGAATGACAGGCGATCGCGGGCGGAGAGGTTCTCCGCCCGCGATTTGTCAGTGCGCCATCAGCAGCGGCAACGTCTGGTGGCGCAGCAGCGACCGGCTGACCCCGCCCACCACCGCCTCGCGCAGCCGCGACTGGCCGTAGGCGCCGACCACCAGCAGATCGGCGCTGCAATCGGCGGCGAAATCCAGGATCGCGTCGGCGCTGGCGAGGCTGCCCGCGACACTGCGCGCGACCTCCGCCTGGATGCCATGCCGGCCCAGATGCTGCGCCAGATCCACCCCGGCGGGCAGATAATCGGGCTCCACCTCCGAGGCCGCGACGACACCCAGGATGGTCACCCGCTCGGCGCCGCACAGCAGCGGCATGGCTCCGGCGACCGCGCGCGCACCCTCGCGCGAGCCGTTCCAGCCGATCAGCACATGGGCGAAACGCGCGGTGAATTTGCCGGCATAGGGCAGGATCAGCACCGGCCTGCCGGAGCTGATCAGCACCTCCTCCACCACGTCCCAGCCGGCCTGCGGGCCGACCGGATCGGGGTTCGGCTGGCCCAGCACCGCAAGATCGGCGGTGCGCGCGATGCTGGCCAGCCCCGCCGGGCCGTTGCCGTCGATCACCTGCCAGGTGAAGGGCACGCCTGAGCGCCGCGCCGCCTCGCTGGCCTGCTGTTCCAGCTTCTTCGCCGCCTGCGCCGCCTCATGGCGATAGCGCACCATCAGCTCGGCCAGCACCGGCCCGCCGATCATCGGCGTGATCGTGATCTCCGACAGCCGCGCCGGCCCCGGTTCGAGCAGGGCGGCCGCGGTCAGATGCGCCTCGTGACGCTGGGCCAGATCAGCGGCCAGATCGAGACGGCTCGCGTCCTGCACCGAGCCATCGGCCAGAACCAGAATATCCTTCAATGCCATCGAAGCCTCCCATGGGCCATGATGATGGATCATGGCGCATCGCCGGCCCGGGTTCCTTGAGGTGGGTCAAGCGCGCGGAGGTTGCGGTGGTGCTCAGCCGATGCGTTCGTCCGGCGGCGCGATCTCGGTGACCAGGTCGCGGATCAGCGCCTTGTTGGCGAGCGGCTGCACCCGCATCTCGCGCGGCTCCAGCCGGCGCATGCAGGCATAGACCACCTTGCCGTCCACCCGCAGCATGCATTCCTTGCAGGCATTGGCGTTGATGCAGGAATAGCGGATGGCCAGTCCGGGGTCGGCGGTGGCGCGGATCAGCCGCACCCCGTCCAGCACCGACTGGCCGGGGTCGAACGGCACCTCGAAGCGCTCGGTGCGGGGGGTCTGCCCCGGCAGGGCGCGCTCGATCAGCAAAATCGCGACGGGGCGGGTCATGCCGCGCGCTCCAGCACCGGCACCGGCGCGGTGACGATCTCCAGTTCGTCGCCATGCAGGCTGATCACCTGATTGACCGTCCAATCCTGGTCCATCGCGGGGAAATCCTCTCGCTGATGCGCGCCCCGGCTCTCGGTGCGGGAAAGCGCCGCGCTGGCGACGGTTTGCGCCACCAGCAGCATGGTGCGCAGATCGAACCAGTCGATCCGCGCCATGTCATAGGGGCCGGGCTGGCCGGGCGGGGTGTCGCCGATCTGCTCGCGCATCGTGCCGATCCGCGCCAGGGCCTCGCGCAGCCCCGCCTCGTTGCGGAACGGCCCGACCTTGTCGGCCATCAGCGCCTGCAACTCGACCACCAGGGCGGCGATGTCGGCGCGCGCCGGGCCGGTGGCGGCGACACGGGCGAGGGCGGCCGCGGCGGCGGCGTCGGACCAGCGCACCTGCCTGGTGGCCGCCCGCGCGGCGGCGGCGCGGCCGGTGTGCTCGCCAAACACCAGCGCCTCGGTGATGGCGTTGCCGGACAGGCGGTTGGCGCCATTGGACCCGCCGATCGCCTCGCCGGCGGCGAACAGATCATCGACCGCGGTGAGCAGCCCCGGCGTCACCTGGATGCCGCCCATGTGGTAATGCGCGATCGGCGCCACCTCGATGTCCTGCTGTGTGAGGTCGATGCCGTTGGCGGCCAGCCGTTCGATCACCGGGCCGAAGGCGGCGCGCAGTTCCTCCTCCGGAATATGGCGAAAACTCAGCCACGCACCGCCGGCGGGCGACCCGCGCCCAGCCTCCACCTCCTTGAGGATGGCGAAGGTGGCCTGGTCGCGGGTGGTGACGTAGCCGGCATCGGCGGACTCGCCGTAATCGGCGAGAAAGGCGCGGCCCTCGCTGTTCAGCAGCCGCCCGCCGAGCTTGTAGCGGAACGGGTCCCACATGATCGGGTCCATGCCGATCATGCGCGGCGCCAGATGGCCGATCGGGAAGAACTGCACGAACTCCATGTCGATCAGCTTCGCGCCGGCCCGCAGCGCCAGCGCATAGCCGTCGCCGCTCATGTTGAGCGAGGCGGAGTTGCGCCGATACAGCCGGGTGAGGCCGCCGGTGGCGATGATGGTGGCCTTGGCGGCGATGCTGACCGGGCGGCCGTCGGACAGGGCGAACCCCACCGCGCCCAGCGCGGCGTTGTCGGCGGTGACGAGGTCGGTGATCATCAGATCGCCGGCGCGGGTGATCAGGTTTTCGTGACGTTGCAGTTGCGCGCGCAGGGTTTTGGAAACCGCCGGGCCGGTGTTGAGAAAATCGACATACACGCAGCGCGCCTTGTCATGCCCCGGCGCGTGCGCCTGGCGGATGCGCCCGTCGGGGTGGCGCGCCCAGCCGACATGCCAGGCGTCGAGCTGCTCGATCGCCGCCGGGCCGTCACGCGTCACGATGTCGGCGAGGCGCGGGTCGCACAGGCCGCGGCCGGCGGCGATGGTGTCGTTGAAATGTGCCGCGATGCTGTCCGGAAGTTCGGATCCCAGCGCCACCGCGACGGTCATCTGCGCCATCACGGTTGCTCCGCCCCGGCCGATCAGCGCGCGGTCCACCAGGAGCACGCGCGCGCCCTGCCCGGCGGCGGCAAGGGCTGCCATCATGCCGGCCCCTCCCGCGCCGATCACCAGAATATCGGTTTGCAGATGCAGCGGCGCGGTTTCGGTCGGGCTGGGCATGTGGCGAAGGCTCCTGCGGATCAACGAGCCCATATCATGGCGCATTTGCCAGGCTTTGCCACCCACCTTGCAGGAACATCGCGCTGCCAGCATGTTGCCGGCGGATTTTCGGAGGTCGCATGTCTGGCTGGCAGTTCTGGGTTGATCGTGGCGGCACGTTCACCGATTTGATCGCGCGCGCGCCCGACGGGGCGCTGAGCGCGCACAAGCTTCTGAGCGAAAACCCCGGCCGCTATCGCGACGCCGCGATCGCGGGGATCCGCCAGGTGCTGGGCCTGCCCGAGGGCGCGCCGATTCCGCCCGGCCTCGTGGACAGCGTGAAGATGGGCACAACGGTTGCCACCAACGCGCTGCTCGAACGCACCGGCGAGCGCACGCTGCTGCTGGTCAATCGCGGCTTCGCCGACGCGCTGCGCATCGGCAACCAGGCGCGTCCCCGGTTGTTCGACCTGCGCATCACCCTGCCCTCGATGCTGCATGAGCGCGTCGCGGAAATCGGCGGGCGGGTGGATGTGCATGGCACGCGGATCGAGAAGCTGGACGAGGCGGCAGCGGTCGCGGCATTGCGCGCGGCGCGCGCGGACGGCATCAACGCCTGTGCGATTGTGCTGATGCACGCATGGAAATTTCCGGATGATGAGCGGCGTCTGGCCGAGATCGCGCGCGCGGAGGGCTTCGCGCAGGTCTCGATGAGCCACGCCACCAGCCCGCTGCCGCGCCTCATTCCGCGCGGCGACACCACGGTGGTGGATGCGTATCTCTCACCGATCCTGCGCCGCTATGTGGAGCAGGTGGCCGGCGAACTTGGCGGTGTGCGGCTGTATTTCATGCAATCCAATGGCGGGCTCGCCGAGGCGCATTCGTTCCAGGGCAAGGACGCGATCCTGTCGGGCCCGGCCGGCGGCATCGTCGGCGCGGTGCGCACCGCGGGCATGGCCGGGCACCACCGCATCATCGGCTTCGACATGGGCGGCACCTCCACCGATGTCGCGCTGTTCGCCGGGCAGTTCGAGCGCGCCTTCGAAACCCAGATCGCCGGCGTGCGGCTGCGCGCACCGATGATGGCGATCAACACGGTGGCGGCCGGCGGCGGCTCGATCCTGCATTTCGACGGCGCGCGGCTGCGCGTGGGGCCCGACAGCGCCGGCGCCTCGCCGGGGCCGGCGAGCTACCGGCGCGGCGGGCCGCTCACCGTCACCGACGCCAATGTGTGCGTGGGCAAGGTGCAGCCGGCGCATTTCCCCGCGATCTTCGGCCCGGCCGGCGACCAGACGCTGGACGCCGAGGTGGTGCATCAGAAATTCGCTGCCCTGGCAAAGGAAGTCAGTGAGGCGACCGGAACCGCGCAAACCCCCCGCCAGCTCGCCGCCGGCTTCCTGCGCATCGCGGTCGCCAACATGGCGCAGGCGATCAAGCAGGTGTCGGTGCAGAAGGGCCACGACGTGACCGGCTTCGCGCTGGTGTGCTTTGGCGGCGCCGGCGGCCAGCATGCCTGCATGGTCGCCGATGAGCTGGGCATGGAAACCGCGATCATCCACCCGTTCGCCGGCGTGCTGTCCGCCTACGGCATGGGGCTGGCCGACCAGAGCGTGCTGCGCGAGCGCGCGGTGGAACAGCGGTTCGACGCCACGCTGTTGCCGGAGTTGCTTGCGGCAGCCGACGAACTGGCAAGCCAGGGCAGCGCCGAGCTGGTGCGCCAGGGCGCGGACGCCGCGCGCATTCAGCATCGGCGCGCGCTGCATCTGCGCTATGACGGCACCGAGGCGGCGCTGATGGTGGAGTTCGCCGCCGCCGAGGAGATCGTCGCGCGCTTCACCGCCGCGCACCGTGAACGCTTCGGCTTCGCCACCCCCGACCGCCCGCTCACCGTCGAAGCGGTGTCGGTCGAGGCGATCGCGCCAGGCGAGGCGGTGGTCGAGGCGAAGCTGCGCGAACGCACCGAGGGCGCGCCAACAGCCATCGATCAGGTCTTGATCTTTACCGAGGATGCCGAGCAGACCGCGGCCGTCTATGACCGCGATCTGCTGCTTGCCGGCGACCGCGTGGTGGGCCCCGCGCTGATCCGTGAGGCGAATTCGACCACCATGGTCGAGCCGGGCTGGGAGGCATCGATCGCCGCCACCGGCCATCTGATCCTGCGCCGCACGGTGGCCCGCGCCGCAGCCCGGCTCGCCGACCCGAGCCGGGTGGACCCGGTTCTTCTTGAGCTGGTCAACAGTCTTTTCATGTCGATCGCCGAGCAGACCGGCGCGACGCTGCAGAACACCTCGAT
>DAHWBL010000063.1 GCA_027323595.1 Acetobacteraceae bacterium
TTGCTGCGGAAGATGGTGTCGGCGGCGTTGGGGCTGTTTTCGAGCAGGTGGACGTTGAAGATCGCCGGGGCGTCGCGGCTGCCGGGGATTTTGTAGGTGGAGGGGCCGGCGGTGCGCAGCCTTCCTTGCTGGTCCCACCAGAGTTCTTCGCAGGTGAGCCAGCCGGCACCCTGCACGAAGGCGCCTTCGACCTGGCCGAGATCAAGTGCGGGGTTGAGCGAGTTTCCGGCGTCCTGGAGCAGGTCGGCGCGCAGGATGCGCAGCTCGCCGGTGAGGGTGTCGATGCCGACCTCGACCACCGCGGCGCCGTAGCTGAAATAAAAGAACGGTGCGCCCTTCAGGGTTTTCTGGTCCCAGCTCAGATCGGGGGTTTTGTAGAAGCCGGTCGATGAGAGCGAGACGCGTTCCTGGTAGCACAGCTCGGCGAGCGCGGAGAATGTCATGGCGAGGTTGGTGCCGGTGGCGATGATCTGGTTGTCGCGGAAGGTGATCGCGGTTTCGGCCACGTCGAAATATCGTGCAGCCACCGTGGTCATGCGCGCGCGCAGCGTGCTGGCGGCGGCGTGGGCGGCCCAGCCATTGAGGTCCGAGCCGGTGGAGGCGGCGGTGGGCGAGGTGTTGGGAACCTCGGCGGTGGAGGTGGCCGACAGCGCGATGCGGGCGATGTCCACCTGAAAGACTTCGGCGACCACCTGGGCGATCTTGGTGAACAGGCCCTGGCCCATTTCGGTGCCGCCGTGGCTGAGGCGGATCGAGCCGTCGGAATAGATGTTGATCAGCGCGCCGGCCTGGTTGAGCTGCGGCTTGTTGAAGGAGATGCCGAATTTCAGCGGAAAGCTGGCGATGCCCCGGCGGATCACCGGGCTCGTCGCGTTGAACGCGTCGATCGCGGCGCGGCGGGCGGCGAAATCGGATTTCTCCAGGATCTGGCTCATGCATGTCGCGGAGAGATCGTGGGTGATCTTCTGGCCGTAGGGCGCGGTGTCGCGGCCGGGGCCGCCGTAGAAATTCAGCGCGCGGATGGCCTCGGGCGTGGTGCGCAGCCTGGCCGCGATGCGCAGGATCGCGTCTTCCATCACCACCACCGCCTGCGGTCCGCCATAGCCGCGAAAGGCGGTGTTGGAGACGGTGTTGGTTTTGCAGCACAGGCCGACGGCGCGCACGGCGGGGATGAAATAGGCGTTTTCCACGTGGCACAGCGCGCGGGTCATCACCGCGGCGGTGTGGTCCATGGTGTTGCCGCCATTGGCCGCGAGCCGCGCGTCGAGCCCGAGCAGACGGCCGGAATCGTCAAAGCCGATGGTGTAGTCTATGCGAAATCCGTGGCGCTTGCCGGTGGTGATCATGTCGATCTCGCGCGGCAGGCGCAGTTTCACCGGCCGGCGCGTGTGGTGCGCGGCAAGGGCGGCGGCACCGGCCACCCAGGAGGCGTTGGATTCCTTGCCGCCGAAGCCGCCGCCCATGCGCCTGGTGATGGCGGTGACGCGGTTGAGATCGGTGCCGAGCAGGCGGGCGCAGATGTGTTGCACCTCGGTGGGGTTCTGCGATGAGCTGTGCACGACGGTTTCGCCGTCCTCGCCGGGCAGCGCCAGCGCGATCTGGCCTTCGAGATAGAAATGCTCCTGGCCGCCGACATGAAAGCCGGCGGTGATGCGATGCGCGGCGGCGGCCAGCGCTGCGTCGATGTCGCCGTTGGACAGCACCATCGGCGGGCACAGCAGCGCGTTGGCGGCGAGGGCTTCCTCGATGGTGAGGATCGCCGGCAGGGGGGTGATGGCGGGGCGGACCGCGTGGGCGGCCGCGCGGGCGGCATCGAGGCTGGTGGCGACGACCAGCGCGATCGGCTGACCGGCGAAGGTGACTTCGGTTTCAGCGAACAGCGGCTCGCCGCGCAGGATGGCGCCGATGTCGTTCTCGCCGGGAATGTCGGCGGCGGTGAGGATGGCGGCAACGCCTGGCATGGCGCGCGCGGCGGCGGTGTCCAGCGCGTCGAGGCGGCCGTGGGCGATCGGGCTGAGCACCAGGGCGGCGTGCAGCGTGCCCGGCGGGGTGGCGATGTCGTCGAGATAGATCGCGGCCCCGGTCACGTGTTTGTCGGCGCTGTCGTGGCGGAGGGAGGTGTGCGCGCCCGAGCGGAACGGGCCGGGGGGGGAGATGGTGTTCACAGCGCGTCGACCTCCAGGCTCAGATGCGGGGCGGTGAGGCGCAGATGCAGCCGGCGCAGCATATTGCCGGCGAGCCTCATGCGGTAGGCGGCGCTGCCGCGCCAGTCCGACAGCGGGGCGATGTCGGCGGGCAGGGCGG
>DAHWBL010000066.1 GCA_027323595.1 Acetobacteraceae bacterium
GCGCCCGCGCACGGCATCGTCGAGGCGGCGCTTGATGATCATCTCCTGAGCGCTGGCCTCGAACAATTGAGACTTGAGCTGTCCGTAGATCGGGTTGGGCAGGGTGGTCCGCGCGTTTGCCGCGGCGCCGGCGTTGGCGGCAGCGGTCGGTGCAAGGTCGGGTTGTAGCGCGCCTTGGCTGCGTAGGCTGTCCACCAGTTGTTTGGCGGAGATCACGTCGGGGTGGCTGTCGGTGTATTTGAGGCGCAGTTTCGCGAGGTCCGCCTGCGCCTGCGACAGGCGCATGTTGTCCTGGCCCATCCGGTTGGTGTCCATCACCGCGGCTTCCTGCTGGGTGAGGCGCAGAACCTCGGGCGTATCCTTGAGCTGGCCCTTGAGGATTTCCTCGCGCAGTTGCAGATCCTTCAACTGTCCTTGCAGGTCGCCGACCTGCTGGCGGGCTCCGTCGAGGTGGGTGCCACCGCCATCCGCGCCGGGCAGGAGGTCCATGTATTTGGACATGAAATCCGCGCGCTTGGCTTCGGCCTTGCGCAACTGCTGCTCATAGGAGCTGAGCTGTTGTTCGAGGAACTGCCGGGCGTTTTCCATGTCGCTGCGGCTCGTGCCGGTCTTGCTCTCGACGAAGATCGACAAAATGGTCTGCACCACGTCGTAGGCGAGCTTGGGACTGGTGTTGCGATAGCTGATGGTGAACAGGTTGCGGGTCTGCGGGATGATGCGCACCGAATCCGCGAGCGAGGCGGTCAGCCGCTCCAGATCGGTGGGTGAGCGGATGGTCAGCTCCAGATCGGTCTTGGAGATCAACTTTTCGAGATTGGGCCGGCTCAGCAAGGTGCGTTGCAGGATATCGAGCTGGTTGGTCGGCGAGTCATCAAGCGCGAGGCCGCGCAGCAGCGGGGTCAGCACCGCGTCGGAATCGACATAGAGGCGGGCATTGGCCTCATAGCTGTTGGGAATCGAATAGACCGCGGCCCAGCCGCCCAGACAGACCAGCCAGCAGGTGATCAGGGCCAGATAGCGGCGGCGCCAGATTCTTTCGAGAATCTGCCTGGCGAGGGCCGTCAGTTCGTTCACCGCACGCCCCTTTCAGAACCAGGTCTGCGGGATGATCAGCGTATCCCCCGGCTGCATCGGCACGTTCTGCGAGATGTCGCCGTCCTTGATCAGGTCGGACAGGTGGACATGAATGGTGACGTCCTTGCCATCGACCTTGCGCACGATCACCGCGCGGTTGCCGGCGGCGAATTTGGTGAGACCCTTGGTGGTGATCATCACGTCGAGCAGGGTCATGCCGTCACGATAGGGCAGCGCCTGTGGGTCCGCCGCCTCGCCGATCACCCGCACCTGGCGGTCGAGCGGGCCGATGAAGCCGCGCACGATCACGGTGACGTTGGGGTCGCGCACATATTCCTTCAGCCGCTCCGCGATTTCCTTGCTGAGCTGCGCGGGGGTCTTGCCGGATGCCTGGATGTCGGACAGCAGCGGGGTGGAAATGCGCCCGTCCGGCCGCACCGGCACCTCGGTGCTCAACTGCGGGCTGTCATACACGAAGATGCTGAGCTGGTCGCCCGAGCCGATCACATAGTCGGACGCGTTGGCCGGGTTGGACGGCCCTGCCGCGGCGACGGCCGCAGCGGTCGCCGCGGTCGCGTCGGGCGGCATCGAGTGCGACGAACACGCCACCGGCAACAGCAGCACCAGCAGGGCCAAATGGCGCATTGAGTGGGTCATCACCGCTCCGTTGAGGCAGAAATTACTGACGAGATGTGCCCGATCGGCCTGGCCATGACGCGCGTGCGTTGGTAGGCGCGGAAGGGAATTGAACCCCCGACCTCTGCCATGTAATGGCAGCGCTCTGCCACTGAGCTACACGCCTGCACCATCAGCCCACCAGTTCCAGTCACGCACGCCAAAAGCCGGTCATTTACACGCACGTCGCCGCCGGAATCCTTGATCGGTCCCGCCGCTTGGCCCCCCGGACTCACCGAAGCGGCTCTAGCATGCGTGACTGTGCGACGTAAAGCTGAGTTCAAAGTTCACGAGTGATTACGCAACTATTTCCGTTGCGCGATGGAAGCAACGATTTTGTAATACCGTACGGATTAAAAATTCGCAATCGTACGCTGCGCGATAACCGAAAATAGCCGGGTTGCGGGCATGAGGCTGCTTGACCGGCTTGTGTGCAACATCTTAAAGGCCGTCAGGATTGTCCTGAGCATGGGGGTTGGTTTGCGTGACGTGACTCCCCGCCGGTCTGCGATGACTCTCCTTCTTGTGTTGGTGTGTTGAAACTGATTCAGTTGTCCAATCGCCATCGCGTCCAGGAAAGCGACATGTCCGCTGCGGCTGAGCCTCATCCGAACGTCGCTGCCCTGGCGCTGACCGGTCGCCGCGGCCTGGGTTGGGTGTGGCTGCCGCGCCATGTCGCGCCGGAGATGGCGTGCCTGTGGCTGATCGAACTGCTGGTTTGCGCGCTGGTGATCTACATCCGCCTCGCGGTCGCGGACGGGCCGATGATGCAGGCAGCACCGGCGATCCAGGCGCTGGGGATGGCCGGTGTGATCAGCGCCATCCTGGTTGCCATCGGGCTTTACAACCACGAGCTTTTCCTTGGTCCGCGCCGGCTGTTGATCAACACCATGCTGGCGGCTTTGCTGGCGTTTCCGCTGGTGTGGCTGCTGGCGCGTTCGCTTGGCGTCAGCGGCACGGTGATGCATGGCGACAGCGCGCGCGTGCTGCGTGGCGTGGTCGCCTGGGTCGCGGTGCTGTTCAGCCTGCGGCTTGCCCTGTCCTGGGCGATCCGGCGCCAGTTTTTCACCTTGCGGGTCGTGGTCGTCGGCAGTGACGATGAGGCCGGGCGGCTGGTGGAGGCGGTGCGCGCCAGCTCCGGTCTGGTCGAGGTCGTATCGGTGTTGACGCCCGACGCGGCGATGGCGCAGTCGCTGCGGCCGGGCCGTGGCGTGCGCGGCTTCGTGGTGACCGACAACGCGCTCGCCGGCATCGCGCCGGCGCTTGCCGGTCGGCGCGTCGGCCCGTTGTGGTCGGCGGCGGAGTTTTGGGAGCGGCGGTTGCGCCGGGTCGATATCGACCGTGCCGGCGGCTGGCACATCGTCGCCCCGCGCGGTGGCGGCGGGGTGGTCCATCGCGCCTTCGACATCGTGCTCAGCCTGGCACTGCTGATTTTCACCCTGCCGGTGATGGCATTGACCGCGGTGATCATTCGGCTCGATTCGCCGGGGCCGGTGCTGTACCGTCAGGCCCGCGTCGGGCTGGGTGGAACCGAGTTCACCGTGCTCAAGTTCCGCTCCATGGTGACCAATGCCGAGCTGCGCGGCCCGGTCTGGGCGAGCCAGCGTGATCCGCGCGTCACCCGGGTCGGCTCGTTCATCCGGCTCACCCGAATCGACGAATTGCCGCAGCTTTGGAACGTGCTGAGCGGCGAGATGAGCTTCATCGGGCCGCGTCCGGAACGGCCGCATTTCACCGACCAGCTCGAACAGCTCGTGCCGCATTACCGTGACCGGCTGCTGGTCAAGCCGGGGCTGACAGGTTGGGCGCAGGTGAATTATCCGTACGGTGCATCGGTCGAGGATGCGCGCGCCAAGCTGTCCTATGACCTCTATTACGTGAAGCATCGGACATTGTTTCTCGACCTGATGATCCTGTTCGCCACGGTTCGGGTGGTGCTGTTCCAACATGGGGCGCGGTGAGCCGGTGAGGACGGGGCCGCGCCCGGCTGTTGCGATGATCGATCGATCCGCTGGATGGTAATGTTCAGACTTTAGGGCTAAATCTCAGCCTCGCAGCACGGGGAGGGGGTTGCCGACCGTGCACCTGTTCAACGCTCTGAAGGAGCCGCTGCGTCGATGAAAAAGCTTTTGGCTGTGGTCGTCATTCTCGCGCTCGTCGCGGCGGGCGGCGCCGTCTACTGGAAGTTCGGCCGTCAAGCTGACGCGCTGATCACCGCGCGACGGCTGATGGCCAGGAACGACCTGCGAGCAGCACAGATCGAGCTGCGCAAGGCGGTGCGCGACAATCCAAAAAACGGCGAGGCGCATTGGCGGCTCGGCAGTGTTCAGTTGCAGCTTGGCGATCCGGTTGCGGCGGAAAAGGAATTGAAGGAGGCGCGCACGGCCGGCTATCCGGCGGTATCGGTGGTGCCGCCGCTGGCGCGTTCGTATCTTGCGCAGAACAAGCTCAAGGAGCTGCTCGCCGAATTCACCGGCGATGATCTGCCGCCGGCCGAGCATGCATCGGTGCTGATCAGCCGCGGCCTCGCCCAGATCGGGCTGAAGGACATCGATGCGGCCTCGGCCTCGCTCGATGCGGCGCAGAAGCTCGCCCCCGACAATGTGGACGCCGCGATCGCGCAGGCCCGCGTCGCCGCCCTGCGCAACGACCCCGACACGGCGCTCGCCCAGCTCGACCACGCGATCAAGATCGCGCCTGACACGGTGGATGCCTGGCTGTTCCGCGCCGCGATCGAGCGCACGCTCGGCAAGAACGATCTTTCGCTGGCCGCGCTCGACAAGGCGGTGGAGCTGGCGCCGACCAACACCAATATCCGCTTGCAGCGCACCAGCGTCTATCTCAGCGAGAACATGAACGACAAGGCGGCGGCCGATGTCGCCATCGTGCTGAAGGCCGAGCCGAAAAACCCGGTGGCGATCTATTTTTCGGCCGTGCTGGACGTGCGGGCCGCCAAATGGCAGGACGCGAACACCAAGCTGTCGCTGATCCCGACCGCCTTGCCGCGGTTGCAGCGTGGCGAATATTTCCTCGCCCTGGTCAAGGCCAACGTTAATCAGCTCGAACAGGCCGCCGACGCCGCGCAGCGCTATGTCGCGCGCAACAAGACCGATCCGGCCGGCTACAAGTTGCTGGCGCGGATCGATGGAATGGCCGGGCGCACCAATGAACTCGTCGATGTGCTCAAGCGCGGCGTCGAGGCCGGCGTCGGCGATGCCGAGATGCTGGAGATGCTGGGGGGGGCCTACAACCAGACCGGGCAGCTCAAGCTCGGATTGCTGAACCTCGAAAAGGCGGCGGCGCTGGCGC
The DNA here is from genome assembly GCA_027323595.1 of Acetobacteraceae bacterium. Classification (GTDB taxonomy): domain Bacteria; phylum Pseudomonadota; class Alphaproteobacteria; order Acetobacterales; family Acetobacteraceae; genus CAIVDX01. The sequence continues at coordinate 5,059 of DAHWBL010000066.1, forward strand.
CGGAAAATCCGGAAATCCTGTCGCGCATGGCAACCACCAAGCTGGGGCTGGGTGACGCCGAGGGCGCGCAGATGGACCTGGACCACAGTCTCAAGATCAGCCCCGACCGGGTCGAGGCATCCGAGGCATTGGTGGTGGCGGCGCTGTCGGCCGGCGATGTCGCCAAGGCGGACACGACGCTCGGCCTGCTCATCAAGAACGACAAGATCGCGCCGGCGGTGCTGGGCAACCTGACCGGGCTGGTCAAGCTCGCCGAGCTCGATCTGGACGGTGCCCGCGATGCCTGGCGCAAGGTCGTGGAGATCACCCCCGATGCGCTGCCGCCGCGCCTCAATCTCGCGCGGGTGCTGACCATGCAGGGGCAGTATGA
>DAHWBL010000074.1 GCA_027323595.1 Acetobacteraceae bacterium
GCGATCTGGGCCAGGCTGGTCTCGTGCCCCTGGCCGTGATTCTGCACGCCGACATGGATGGTCACCGACCCGTCCGGCTGCATCCGCACCCGCGCGGATTCGTAGCCGGGCACGACACGCGATTTGCGCTTCGTCCATTCCGCCTGGCCGTGCCCGCTCTGCTCGGAATAGAACGCAAACCCGACGCCGATGGCCCGCCCATCCGGCTCGCCAAGCCGCTGGCGCTGGCGGATCGCGGCGAGGTCGATCATGCGCGCGGCGGTGTCGAGAGATCGGTGATAATCACCGGTATCCAGCATCAGGCCGCCGGCGGTGTGATAGGGCAGTTCGGCGGCACCGACGATGTTGTCGCGGCGCACATCGATCGGCTCACGCCCGACCGCGCGCGCCACCTCATCGACCAGCCGCTCGATCGCGAAACATGCGCCCGGACGACCCACCCCGCGATAGGGGCCCATCGGCGCCTTGCCGGTGGCAACGGTGAAAATGTCGATGTTGAGATGGCGGATCCGGTACGGCCCGGGCAGGTTGCGCGCCGCCATGCTGGCTTCCATGAACGCGCCGGTGGGCCACAGCGCGAAGGCACCGGCATCGATATGCACGCTGCCCTCCAGCCCCAGCAGGCGCCCTTGCCGATCCGCCGAGATGGTGAGGTCGTAGACATGCTCGCGCGCATGCACCGAGGCCAGAAAATGCTCGCGCCGGTCCTCGATCCAGCGGACCGGATGGCCAAGCTTCATGGCGATGGCGGCGACCGCGACTTCTTCGGGCAGCAAACGATTTTTGCCACCGAACCCGCCGCCAACATCGGGCGCGATCACCCTGATCTGATGCTCGGCCAGCCCAAGCGCCTGCGCCAGCCCGAGCCGCATCACATGCGGCCCCTGGGTGGACAGATGTACCACCAGTTCCTCCAGCCGCTGGTCCCAATGGGCGATGACACCGCGACATTCGAGCGACACGGTCGCCTGACGGTTCATCCGGAACTGCCGCCGCAGCCGCACCGGCGCATCGGCGAGCCCGCGCGCGTCGCCCTCGGTCAGAGCCGATTTGATGAAAGCGTTGTCTGGCCAATGATCGAACAGCAGTGGCGCGCCCGGGCGCATCGCCTCGACGCAATCGACCAATGCCGGCAGCGGATCGATTTCCACCTCGATCTGGTCGGCAAGGTCCTCGGCGTGCGCACGATCCGCGCCAAGGCAAGCGGCGATCGCCTGGCCGGCATAGCGAACCTTGTCGATCGCGAGCGGCGTGCAGGGACCGTTGCGGAATGCCGAGAGTTCCGGACCAGCCTCGGGCATCCGCGCGCCGCCGAGGTCCGCGAGAGTGAAGACGCGCCCCGCCGCGCCCGCCGGCCGGGTCACGCGCCGCAACACCCCGTGCGCGACATCGGCGCGTACAAAAGCAACATCCTGCATGCCGGCCAGCCTGATGTCGGCGATGAAGCTGCCGGCACCGATCAGATGCCGGTGATCCTCCTTGCGCAGCAGGCTCGCGCCGATCCAGCCATCCTTGTGCGGCGTGTCCATCTCAGCCTGTCCTGCCAACGAACGATGCCATCGGTTCCTCGCGTTCAACCCTTCGGAAGATGGTCCTTCCATTTCGCGATGATCCGCGCGTCCAGCTCCTTGCCGGAACGCGCGACGATCGGGAAGCTGTCGCGCCGGTGAAACGGCTTGCAGGCGTCGATCACCACCCGCCCGTTGCGACGATCGGTGTCGCCATCATAACACATCGGGTCGAGGGCCGAGCTCCAGCCGCCCTCGATGATATCGATGCCGTAGCGTGTGTCGACCCGCGTGCACATCGCCCAGATCACGTCATCGATGTTGGTCGGATCGATGTCATCGTCAACAACGATGGTCCAGCGGTTGCAGTAGGCGCCGGCGTGGCAATGCGACGCCACCATGCCGGCCTGCTTCGCGTGACCGCCATAGAGCTGCTTGATCGACACGGTCAGCCAGAATCGGCTGCCACCTGCCTCGTGTGCCCACACGCCCTTCACTTCGGGGATGCCTGCCGCCTCCAACTGGTTCCACACCGCGCCGCACCGATACGAACCCAGATAGAAGGTGTTGTCGTTCGGCGGCACGGCGGGAATGGCCCCAAGCAGGATCGGATCGTTTCGATGCATCATCGTCGTGATGCGTATCGCCGGCTCCGGGCGGCTGCCGCCGGCGTAATAGCCGGTCCATTCGCCGAGCGGCCCTTCCTGAATCATGTCGTCAGGGGCGATGAATCCCTCAAATGCAATCTCCGCGCCCGCGGGTACCGGCAGGCCGGTTTTGGGCATGCGCAGCACCTCCACCGGCGCGCCGAAAATGCCGCCCGCCGCCTCGAACTCGCTTTTCCCATAGGGAATTTCCAGGCCCGACAGCATGAACATCGCCGGATGCACACCCGCCACCACCGCCACCGGGCACGCCAGCCCGCGCTCATGATATTTGCGCATCAGGATGCGGCCATGCTTGCCTGGCGACATCATGACGGTGGCGAGGTCCGGGGCGTGGGTCTGCACACGATAGGCGCCATAATTGATCCAGCCTGAATCAGGATCTTTCATGATCACCAGACAGGCCGTTCCGATATAGGGACCGCCATCGTGCTCGTGCCAGATCGGCGTGGGGATTCGTGTCAGATCGACGTCGCGGCCTTCGAGAACATTTTCGGCAACCGGCCCGCCATTGACCTCGCGCGGGGCGATGCTCGGCGCGTCGCGCATATACCGACGCCACCACTGCACCAGTTCCATCTCCGAGGACCCGGCCGGCAGGCCGAGCGCAAGATTGATCCGCGGGACCGATGTCAAAATATTGGCGAGCACCCGCGCACCTTTTGGAAAGCCGGGCACTTCGTCGAACAGCACAGCCGGATTGCCCATCTTGCGCTGGTACAGATCAACGATGCCGCCGATTTCCTCGTTCGGTTCGGCACCCAGGATGGTTTTCAACTCACCATGGGCATCGATCGCGGCAAGCCAGTCACGCAGATCCTTGGTTGGCATCGGGTGATGTGCTCCAGGCATGGACGGCCAAACGACCGCTCCGGAATATGGATTTTGTGCCTCGGGTATCCGATCGATCAACTCAGCGCGGATGGTACCAGCTTTGCGCCCGCTGCCAAGGCCTCATCTGGCCCGCGCCCGCGTCCAAATAGGCACTTGTGCAATTTTGCGCGTCGGCTCTAGGCTTTGGCGATTCAGCGATCTCTCAATTGGACATGCATCGGGACAAAGCGATCGATGAGGCCATTCGACCTGGTGGAGCCTGCAACTCTCGAAGAGGCGTTTCATCTGCTTGAAGGTGACGACCCCGCGGTGCGCCCGATCGGTGGCGGCACCGCGCTCATGCTGATGATGAAGGAGCAGGTGTTCCGGCCGGTCAGGCTGGTCAGCCTGCGCCACCTCGCGCCGCAATTCGGCGCGATCAGCATCGATGCCGATCACCGCATGATCAGGTTCGGCGCGACGACCAGCTTTTCCGAACTCGAACATAGCGCGGTGGTGGCGCGGCATCTGCCGGTGGTCGTGCGCACCATGCGCACGCTGGCCAATGTCAGGGTCCGCAACGTCGCAACGCTCGGCGGCAACCTCGCGCACGCCGACCCGCATCTTGATCTGCCGCCGGTCTGGATCGCGCTGGGCGCGCAGATCGTCATCGAAAATCCCGCCGGCCCGCGTATCGTGCCGGCGGAGGATATTTTTGAAGGATATTACGAGACCAATCTGCGCCACGACGATATCATTCGCGAAATCAGGGTGCCGCTCAACGCGAGCCAGCGTGCGAGCTACGTGAAAATCACCACCCGCTCGGCGCATGACTGGCCGGCATTGGGCATCGCGGTCCGCCTTGAGATGAAGGACGGGCTCGCGCATCATCCGCGTATCGTGCTCAGTGCCGCGACCAACAAGCCGACCCGTCTGGTGCGCACCGAGGCGCTCGCGCATGGCCAGCCGATCACCCCGGCCAGCCTGCGCGAACTCGGCGAGGCGGCCGTGAGCGAGGCCGACATCGCATCAGACAGTCGCGGGTCCGCCGACTACAAGAAGCACCTGCTGCGGGTTCATCTGGGCCGTGCGCTGCACGCGCTGGCCCTGGAGGAGTAGGCGATGGCGTCGCAAACCTTGACAACGCCCGCCATGCCCGCCGGCCAGGTCGGCCGCTCCATCCCCCGCCTGGAGGCGGCCGCGAAGGTCACCGGTCGCGCCGAGTATGTCCATAACATGAGCCTGCCAGGCATGCTGCACGGCAAGATTTTTCGCAGTGTCATTCCGCATGGCAAAATCAAACATCTCGATCTCGATGCGGCGCGCGCGGTCGAAGGCGTGTTCCTGGTCGCCGCGATCGATGATATCCGCAAGGTCATCGCCCATCCTTATTACGGTCCGGCGTTTCACGATCAGCCGATTCTGGCGGATGGAAAGGTTCGTTATGCCGGCGAGCCTGTTGCGGTGGTGCTGGCCGACGAGGCGCACATCGCCGAGGAGGCCGCGGGGCTGATCTCCGCCGAATATGAGGAACTGCCGGGCGTCTATGACGAAGTGGAGGCGCACGGCGCGCAGGTTTTTGTGCATGACGAGCTGAAGCCCGCGGCGACGTTTCCCGACCTCGCGCATCTTCTGGGCCGCCGCGACACCAACGTCGCACTCGATTTCCAGCTCAGGCGCGGCGATGCCGACGCGGCGTTTGCCGCCGCCGAGCATGTGTTCGAACATCATTTCCGCACCCAGCCGACCATGCACACCCCGCTCGAACCATTTGTTTCGATCGCCGACGCCTCCGGGGGAAGCCTGACGCTGCATACGGCTTCGCAGAATCCATCGTTCGTGCGCATTGAAATCGCCCGCCTGCTGGGCTGGCCGGAAAACCGGGTGCGGGTGAAAGTGCCTTATCTGGGCGGCGGCTTCGGCGGCAAGCTCTATATCAAGCTCGAAGCACTGGTCACCGCGCTGTCGCTGATCGCACGCCGGCCGGTGAAAATTTCGCTGACCATGCAAGAACAATTCTTCATGGTCATGCGCCACGCCGCCACCATCCGCATCAAGAGCGGGGTGGATAAATCCGGCCGCATCACCGCGCGCAGCTGCGAGGTCTGGTGGAACGGTGGCGCCTACGCCGATATCGGCCCGCGCGTCACCCAGAAGGCCGGCTTCACCGCTGCCGGGCCCTACGACATCGACAATGTCGAGCTGAATTCATACGCGGTCTACACCAACCGAACACCGGCCGGCGCGTTGCGCGGGTTCGGCGCGCCGCAGACCTGCTGGGCCTATGAAACCCACACCGACATGATCGCGGCCAAGCTTGGGATCGACCAGCTTGCATTCCGCCGGATGAATCTGCTGCATGATGGCCGCCCGCAGGCCACCGGCACCATCCTGCGGGATGCCGCGATCGACAAGGTTCTTGATCGGGTCGCCGAAAGAATGAACTGGGGCACGCCGCTGGAGCGTGGAACCGGGCGCATCCGGCGCGGCCGCGGCATCGCCATCGGCTTCAAGGGCATCACCGCGCCGACCACCTCGGTCGCCATGATCAATCTTTATGCCGACGGCAGTTGCGGGCTGTATATCGGCACCGTCGACATGGGCCAGGGATCAGACACCTGCATGGCGCAGATCGCCGCCGAGGTGCTCAATCTCGATGCGGAATCGATCAAGGTCATCCATCCCGACACCGATGTCACGCCCTATGATATGGGCACTCTGGGGTCGCGCTCCACTTTTCACATGGGTACCGCGGTACGCTTGGCCGCGCTGGATGCCAATCAGAAAATTGCAGCGCTGGCCGAGGAACTCGGCGTTCCGCCCAACAGCAACCTGCCGTTCAGCGAGCTGCTCCGGCGCAAATACCGCATGCAGGCCGGCAACATCATCGGCATCGGCAGCTTCATCCCCGGCTATGACAAGCCCGACCAGGAAACCGGCCAGTCCGCCAACGTCACCCCGTTCTGGGGCGTCGGCGGCTCGGGTGCCGAGGTCGAGATCGACATCGAAACCGGCGAGTTCAAGGTGACGAAGCTGGTCAACGTCGCCGATGTCGGCGCCGCGATCAATCCGAAGCTTCTTGCCGCGCAGCTCTCCGGCGCGGCGATCATGCAGCTGGGCTTCACCACCTCGGAAAACATGCTCTATCGCGACGGGCAGCTCACCAACGGTTCCTTCGCCGACTACAAAATTCCATGCCTGCTCGACATGCCCGCCGTGTTCATCAATGAATTCGTCGAATCCCGACAGCATGACGGCCCGTTCGGTGCGAAGGGTGCCGGCGAGAGCACCACCATCGCGGTGTCACCGGCGATCGGCAACGCCATCGCAGACGCCATCGGCGTGCGCCTGATGGACCTGCCGCTGACCGCGGAAGCGATCCACGGCGCGATCCTCGCGGCAGGCATCGGTGGTGATGATGAGCACTGAACGAACCGTGCGATTCAGCCTCAATGGCCGCGCGGTCAAGGCGCATGTCGCATCGCACGAATCCCTCGTGCAGGTGCTGCGCGACCGCTTCGATCTGTTCGGCTCGCGCGAAAGCTGCGGCCAGGGGCTGTGCGGCTGCTGCACCGTTATCGTCGATGGCAAGCCGGTGTCGGGCTGTCTGTATCTGGCGAGTTTCCTTGACGGAACAAGCGTTCAAACCATCGAGGGTCTCGCGCCCGCCGATGACCGGCTCGATCCGGTGCAGGAGGCATTCATCGAGGCCGGGGCGTTCCAATGCGGATTCTGCACACCCGGATTCATCTTGATGACAAAACATCTTCTGGCGGAAAACCGCGCCCCGTCGGACGACGACATCCGCCATTATCTCACCGGCAATCTGTGCCGCTGCTCGGCCTATCCGGAAATCGTCGCCGCGGTGAAGCTAGCCGCCACGAAGCAACGCGGCGGCTGAACCGCCTTACGGCCACATGCGGGCCAACACGCCGTCGCGCCAGAGATAGCGATGCACCAGCGCGGCGGCGCCATGCAGGCCGCCCAGCGCCAAAATGGCCCATCCCACCGCCGCATGCGCATCCTGCACGGATTCCGACAACGCCTTGTCGCCAGGCGCGAAGGACGGCAGGCTGAACAGGCCAAAGATGCTGTCCCCGCGCACCCATGCCAGGCTCAGCCCAAGCCCCACCATCACCACCAGCAGCCCATACAGCCCAAGCTGCGCCGCCCGCGCCAGCAGACTGAGCGGCCATCCATCCGCCTGCGGCAGGCGCCGGCCGCCGCTGAGCCGCCAGCATATCCGCGCCACCAGCAGCAGCACCAAAGCCGCCCCGAGCACGATATGCACCGAGCGCGCATCCACCCGCGGCGCACCGCGCGCAAACAGATCGATCACCTGCGCGCCGATCCACTGCTCGACCACCAGAACCACGGTGATCCAGTGCAGCCAGATGGTTCCGCCATCATAGCGCGTCGCCGTCGCGTCAATCGCCCGCATGACCAAATCCCCCCGAAGCCGGATTCCACATCATCGCCCGCTCACACCGTGCGCCCGAACAGCGCCCCGATCGCCATGGTCGCCGCCATCGCCAACGCACCCCAGAAGATCACCCGCACCGTCGGGCGCACCAATCCAGCCCCGCCCGCCCGCGCGCCGACCGCTCCGAGCACGGCGAGAAACGCCATCGAGCCCGCCGCGACCACCGACGTCAGCCCGGCGATGGGCGCCAGCATGACCAGCAGCAACGGCGCCGCGGCGCCGATCGAAAACGCCGCCGCGGAGGCCATCGCCGCCTGCACCGGCCGCGCCGTGGTGGCGCTCGACATGCCCAGCTCGTCGCGTGCGTGCGCACCCAGCGCGTCGCGCGCCATCAGCTGCACCGCCACCTCGCGCGCCAGCCGCGGCTCGACCCCGCGCCCCACGTAGATCGCGGTCAGCTCCTCGGTCTCCAATTGCGGATCAGCGGCCAGTTCGGCCCGCTCCCGGGCGAGATCGGCATGCTCGGTGTCACGCTGCGAGGCGACCGACACATACTCCCCGGCCGCCATCGACATCGCCCCGGCCACCAGCCCCGCGACCCCGGCCAGCAACGCCTCCTGGCGGGACGCCGAGGCCGACAGCACCCCAAGGATCAGGCTGGAGGTGGAGATGATGCCGTCATTGGCGCCCAGAACGGTGGCACGCAGCCAGCCGATGCGCGCGAACAGATGCGATTCATCATGATGCGGCAACATCGCACACCTGAAACCAAGAGAATGCCGCGCCGGGCGGGCAAATGGAGGAGGGGAAGGGATTCGAACCCTCGATACGCCTTGACAGCGCATAACGGTTTAGCAAACCGCCGCCTTCAGCCACTCGGCCACCCCTCCTCAGGGACACGACGTTTGTGCCACTTCCTTACGGGGCGAGGGCGGCGGCGTCAACGCGAACCGTGCCGACGCGGCGCGCCACCGCCGGCCAGCGGCCTCAGGTGAACGAAATCTCCAGCCCACGCTTCGTCGCCGGCCTTGCGTTCATCTGGTTCCACCAGCGCAGAACGTTCGGATATTCCGCGAGATCGACCTTGTGCCTGGGATGGCGCCACACCCAGCCCAGAATGGCGAAATCGGCGATCGAGATGTCATGGGCGAAAAATTCCACCGCGCCCAGGCGCTTGTCCATCACCCCGTACAGCCGGCGATTTTCCTTGTCGTAGCGCGCCAGGCCATAGGCGCGATCGGCCTCGTTCTTGAGGTCCAGGAAATGATGCACCTGGCCAGGGATCGGCCCGAAGCCGCCCATCTGGAACATCAGCCATTCGAGCACGTTGGTCCGCCGGCGCAGATCGGCCGGGTAGAATTTTCCGGTCTTCTCACCAAGATAAATCAGGATCGCGCCGGATTCGAACACGCTGATCGGCGCGCCGCCAGGACCGTCCGGATCGGTGATCGCGGGGATCTTGTTGTTCGGGCTGATCGCGAGAAACGCCGGGTCGAACTGTTCGCCCTTGCTGATGTCCACCGGCTTGATCACGTAATCGAGCCGCATCTCCTCCAATGCGACGGAAATCTTGCGCCCGTTCGGCGTCGGCCAGCCCCACAGCGTGATGCTCATCGCGACTTTCCTCTGTTCATTTCGAAGCTTTTTCAGCCCAGATGTTTTTTCAATGTCTCGTTGACCAGCGCGGGATTGCCCTTGCCGGCCATCGCCTTCATCACCTGACCGACGAAAAACCCGAACAACTTATCCTTGCCGGCGCGGTATTCGGCGAGCTTGTCGGCGTGCGCGGCCAGAACCTGGGCCACCGCTTCGTCGATCGCACCGGTGTCGGTCACCTGCCGCAGACCCTTCGCCTCGACGATGTCCGCCGCCGCGCCGCCGGTCTCCACCATCGCCTCGAACACCTCCTTGGCGATGCGGCCATTGATCGTGCCATCGGCCATCAGATCGAGCAGCCCACCCAGCGCCTGCGCGGAGACCGGGCTGGTGGCGATGTCCTTGCCGGTGCGGTTGAGCGCGGCGAACAGATCCCCGGTGACCCAGTTGCCGGCCAGCCGCCCGTCGCGCCCGGCAGCCACGGTCTCATAAAAATCCGCGATCGCCTGCTCGGCCACCAGCACCCCGGCGTCATAGGCGGGCAGCCCGTACTGACGCATCAGGCGCGCCCGCTTCGCATCCGGCAGCTCCGGTAGCCCGGCGCGCAGCTCCTCCACCCACGCCTGCTCGATGATCAGCGGCGGCAGGTCGGGGTCCGGAAAATACCTGTAGTCATGGGCATCTTCCTTGCTGCGCATGCTGCGCGTCTCGCCGCGGCCCGGATCATACAGCCTGGTCTCCTGGCGCACCTCGCCGCCGGATTCCCACAACTCCACCTGGCGCTTCGCCTCCGCCTCGATCGCCTGCATCACGAAGCGAATCGAGTTCACGTTCTTCACCTCGCAGCGGGTGCGAAATTCCTCGCCGGCATGGCGCACCGACACATTCACGTCGGCACGCATCGAGCCTTCCTCCATGTTGCCGTCGCAGGTGCCCAGGTAGCGCAAAATGGTGCGCAGCTTGCGCAGATACGCCCCGGCCTCCTCGGGCGTGCGAATATCGGGCTCGCTGACGATCTCCATCAGCGCCACGCCGGCGCGATTGAGGTCGATGAAGCTGCGGCTCGGGTCCTGGTCATGCAGGGATTTGCCGGCATCCTGCTCCAGATGCAGCCGGGTCACACCGATGGTGCGGGTGCTGCCGTCGGCCAGCTCGATCTCGATTTCCCCAGTGCCGATAATGGGATGCGCGAACTGGCTGATCTGATAGCCGGCCGGCAGATCGGCATAGAAATAATTTTTCCGATCGAACCGACTCCACAGATTGATCCGCGCGTTCAGCCCCAGCCCGGTGCGCACCGCCTGGGCGACACACTCCTGGTTGATCACCGGCAACATGCCCGGAAACGCCGCGTCCACGAAGCTCACCTGGCTGTTCGGCGCGGCACCGAACGCGGTGGCGGCACCGCTGAACAGCTTGGAGTTGCTGATCACCTGCGCATGGACCTCAAGGCCTACGACGATTTCCCAGGTGCCGGTGCTGCCTTCGATCGTGTAGCTCATCGTGCGGAACTCGCTGTTTCGAGAAAGACTGTTCTTTCTTGAAAGAAAGAACCAAAGAACTTTTTATCATTTTTCATGCGCGCAGGGCCGGCTTTGCGACAAATCCGGCGGCGCGTTCCAGTTCGGCGCAGACAGCGAAGACGCTGGCTTCGTCGAAATGTTTTCCCAACACCTGCAATCCCAGCGGCAGGCCGCTGGCATCGAGCCCGGCGGGCACCGACATGCCCGGAATGCCGGCCATGCTCGCCGGCACGGTGAACACGTCGTTGAGATACATCCGCACCGGGTCGGTGGGCTTGTCGCCCTGCGCGAAGGCGGCCGATGGCGCGGTCGGCGTCAGCAGTGCGTCCACTTTGGCGAAAGCCTCGGTGAAATCACGCAAAATCAGCGCCCGCACCTTCTGCGCGCGCAGATAATAGGCATCATAGTAACCCGCCGAGAGCACATAGGTGCCGATCATGATGCGCCGTTTCACCTCGTCGCCGAAACCGGCCGCGCGGGTGCGCTCATACAGATCGATCAGGTCCTGCCCGTCCACCCGCGCGCCGAAGCGCACGCCGTCATAGCGCGCGAGGTTCGACGAGGCCTCCGCCGGAGCCACGATGTAATAGGTGGCCAGGCCATATCTGGTGTGCGGCAACGACACATCGACGATCTGCGCGCCGGCATCACGCAGCCAGGAAATTCCCTGATCCCACAAGGCGGCGATCTCGGCCGGCAGGGAATCGGGGCGATATTCGCGCGGAATGCCGATGCGCATGCCCTTCACCCCGCGCGCGCAGGCGGCGCGAAAATCCGGCACCGCGACGTCCACCGAGGTGCTGTCCTTGGGATCGAACCCGGCCATCGAGCCCAGCAGGATGGCGCAATCCTCGACACTGCGCGCCACCGGCCCGGCCTGATCCAGCGAGGAGGCGAACGCCACGATGCCCCAGCGGCTGCACCGTCCATAGGTCGGCTTGATCCCGGCGATGCCGCAAAAACTCGCCGGCTGGCGGATCGACCCGCCGGTGTCGGTCGCGGTTGCGCCCATCGCCAGATGCCCGGCCACCGCCGCCGCCGAACCGCCCGACGAGCCGCCCGGCACCAGGGCCGCATCATCGCCCGCGCGCCGCCACGGGTTGGTCACCGGGCCATGCGCCGAGGTCATGTTCGACGAGCCCATCGCGAACTCATCCAGATTGGCCTTGCCCAGAAACACCGCGCCGTTGCGCAGGAGGTTCGCGGTGACGGTGCTTTCGTAGGGCGGCACGAAGGTGCCCAAAATCCGGCTCGCCGCGGTGGTGCGCACGCCCGCGGTGCAGAACAGGTCCTTGATCGCGAGCGGAATGCCGGCCAGCGGCCCGGCGGTGCCCGCGGCCAGTGCCGCGTCGGCCGCGTCGGCCGCGGCGATCGCGCGCTCGGGGGTCACGGTGATGTAGGCGTTCAGCGTCGGGTTCAGCGTCGCGATCGCGTCCAGATGCGCCTGGGTCAGCTCGCGCGCGCTGAATTTTCGTGCGCGCAGCGCGTCAGCGGCGGCGGCGATGGAAAAATCCAGCATCACTCGACCACCTTCGGCACGGTGAAAAATTCGCCCACCCGGTCCGGCGCGTTGGCCAGCACCTGTTCGGCGATCCCGCCATCGGTGATCACGTCCGCCCGCGCCCGCAGCGCCACCGCCGAGGCCCCGGCCAGCGGCTCGACGCCGTGCACATCCACCTCGTTCAACTGCTCGATCCAGCCCAGAATGGCCGATAATTCGGCCTGAAGCCGGGGCACCTCGGCGTCCTCGATCCGAATACGGGAGAGGCTGGCTATGCGACGAACCATCGCGGCATCGAGCGACATGAATGAATCTGTCCTTGGCGGGAATTGAGCGGCGGACCATAAACGCCCCCATGCCCCTGTTCAACCAGACCGACCTTCTCGCAGCGCTTCACCCCGGCCAGGTCCTCATCGGCCTCGATCCGGGGCGCAAGCGCATCGGCATCGCGCTGTCGGACACGCGCCTGCGCGTCGCCGGCCCGCTCGGCCAGATCCCCCGCCTCAAGCTCGCCAACGTCGCCACCGAACTCGGCAAGCTCGCCCACCGCGAGGAGGCCGGCGGCCTGGTGATCGGCT
>DAHWBL010000103.1 GCA_027323595.1 Acetobacteraceae bacterium
TGGTCAGCAGGATCAGCGCCGGATTCATCGCCCGCGCGATGTCGATGGAGCTGCCATAGTCATACGCCTCCATCACATCGACGGAACGGGCGAGGCGGCTATAGTCATAGCCGCCCCAGCCTGGCATCTGCGCGCCCTCGATCGCCCCGCGCGCCGCCGGGTCCGCCCGGTGCAGCGCGTCCGTGCCGGCCCGAACCGATCGGGCGAAGGCGACATCCATATATTCCTTGAAATCCCCCCAGCCGGACAGATTGCCATCGCCGGCCCGCAATTTCGCCCGCGCCGCGTCGGTGCCAACCGGCGTCACCGCCGACCAGGTGGCGAACCCGCTGCCCCATTGCGCGTTCAGCGCGGCGAGCGACCCATAGCGATTTTGCAACCATGCACGCAGCCCGTCCAACGCCTCGGGTGCGAGGTCGAAATCCCAGTTCGCCGACAGATCCGCGATGCCGGTCTCATCGCCGAGATTGTAATAAAGCGGCGCGAAGCCGCCGAAGGCGCGCACATGGGCGGCCAGCCGGGCCGCGATGCGCGCACGCCATGCAGGATCATCCAGGCCGGGCGCGCGCAGCCACACCGATGGGTCCGCCGGCGCGGCCTTGTGCCGCACCTGCGCCGCCACGAAGGCCGCGTTCACCGCCCTGTCCGGCAGCCAGCGATGATAGGCGGCGTAGAGGTCGGTGGCGATGTTCTCGACGAAGAACCGCTCGCCGGTGGCCAGATAGGGCGCCACCCGCGTCGCCACCGAGGCGGCGGTAAGCGGCCCCTCGCGGGTCGGGGTCACCAGGCCGCCGGTCTGCGCCGGCCCGCCGCCATCCATCGCCGCGATCGCGGCAAGCTGGGCGGGGCCGCGCACCTGCCAGGCGATGGTGCGCCAGTTGGTCCAGCCTCCGGCCGGCGGCGTGGCCACGAACCGCGCCTCCGCCCGCTCCGCGCCGCGCGTGCTCGCCAGCGCGTTGTCCGCCACCGCGGCACGCGCGAGGTCGAGCCGGACCGACAGGCGCGCGGTCCGGGCCGGCACCGCGAGCGTGCGCTCATCCACCAGCCGCCCCAGCGCGTCGGTCCAGCGCAGGACCACCGTCTGCGCGCTCGCCGGCACCGGCTCCAGCCGCAGCACCGCCACCGCCACCCCGGCGCGCGGCAGCACCGGCGCGATCTCGATCCGGTACGCCCTCGCGCCAATACTGGGCAGCCCGACCAGCGCGGCGATCAAAACCCGACAAAAAACCCGATGTATTTGCATGCCCCGCCGTAGCCGATCCGCGCGCCGACATCTACAAGGCAACGGTAACGTCACCTTCTGTTCAACGGCCACACCCTGCTTCAGCGCGCCAAAGCCACCCTGCGACCGCTGCTGCATTCCTGGCGTGCCCGCGCCCGGACCCGCGAACTCGCCCGCACCCGTCCGCATGTTTCCGTCGCCGCGCTGAGCCAGGCGCTGGATGCGCTGCCGATCCCGCCCGAATGCGTCGTGCTGGTGCACAGTTCTTTGAAAAGCCTGGGATTTGTCGATGGCGGAGCGGACAGCGTGGTGGCCGCGCTGATCGCCAGCATCGTCACCCGACGCGGCGGCACGCTGATGCTGCCGGCATACAGCCTCATCGGCGGGATGGCCGACACCCTGGCCAGCGGCCGCGCGTTCGACGCCCGCGCCACCGTCTGCACCCTGGGTGCCATCCCCGAGGCGTTCCGTCGTCATCCCGGGGTGCTGCGATCCTGCCACCCCACCCACAGCTTCGCAGCGCTCGGCCCGCGCGCGCACTGGCTGCTCGATGGCCATCACCTGGCGACCAGCAGCTTCGGTGAGGGCACCCCGCTCGCCCGACTGCGGCAGACCGACAGCCGCCTTTTGGGGCTCGGCTCCGACATCGGCCATGTCACCTATTATCACTGCCTGGAGGATATCGAGCCGTTCCCGTTCGAGGTCTATGCGCCCGGCGTCCATGCGGTCGCCTGCACCGACATGGACGGCATCCCCCACACGCTGCATCTGCGCGGCCACGCCCCCGGCGGGCTCGCCCGCCGCCGCATCGACCACCCGGAAAATGGCGTCCTGCGCGACCGCTTCACCGCCGCGCTCGAACAGCAGGC
This sequence comes from Acetobacteraceae bacterium, assembly GCA_027323595.1. Classification (GTDB taxonomy): domain Bacteria; phylum Pseudomonadota; class Alphaproteobacteria; order Acetobacterales; family Acetobacteraceae; genus CAIVDX01. The sequence goes on from DAHWBL010000103.1 coordinate 2,092, forward strand.
CGGGCTGAGCTGGCACCAGATCGGCGCCGCGCGCTGCTGGCTGGTCGATGGCCAGGCGATGTACCGGACCATCAAGGACTTGTTAAACCGTGGCATCACCATCTATGCGTCATGACACCCAGTGTCATGATCAAACAACTCCTCCTCGCGGTGCTGCCAGACGATGCCGCCGAGCGGTTGCGCCGCTTCGTGTGGGAATTCGGCCTGCCCTCCGCCGCGCGCCGCGCGATTCGCCATGACCTCGCCGGCGAACTCGCACCCGACCCGGGCCCGGCCGCCTGCATCGAGGAACTGCTGGTCTGGCTTGGCCGCGCGCAGGACAACAGCCTCAGCGAGGATGGCGGCTTCGCGCGTGACTGGGGCTTCCTGCATGGCTGGACCGCCTCCTACCCCGAGACCACCGGCTACATCATCCCCACCCTGATCGACCAGGCCAGCCATGCCCGTCCGCAGCTTCTCACCCGTGCGCGCCGCGCGCTCGACTGGCTGCTGACGATCCAGATGGACAACGGCGCCTTCCCCGGCGGGCGCATCGACCAGCGCCCGATCGTGCCGGTCAGCTTCAACACCGGGCAGATCCTGTTCGGCCTGGTTGCCGGGGCGCGCGCGTTCGCCGATCCGGCTCTGCTCGCCGCCGCCCATCGCGCCGCTGCCTTCCTGCGCGACAGCCTCGATCCCGACGGCGTCTGGCGGCGCTATCCGAGCCCCTTCGCCCTTGGCGGAGACAAGGTCTACGACACCCATGTCGCCTGGGCGTTGTTCGAGGCGGACCGGCTCGATCCCAACCACGGATACGGCGCGGCCGGCATGCGCCAGGTCCGCTGGGCGCTCACCCGGCAGACCGACAATGGCTGGTTCAGCGACAATTGCCTGGACTGGCCGGAGGCGCCGCTCACCCACACCATCGGCTATGCGCTGCGCGGGTTGATCGAGGCATGGCGCTGGAGCTGCTGGAAGGGCGATGAGGATGCGACGCTGCTCGCCGCCGCGATCCGCACCGCGGACGCGCTCGCCGGCTGCATCGATGAGGCCGGACGCATTCCCGGCCAGCTCGACCGCAACTGGAAATCGGCGGCGAGTTATGTGTGCATCACCGGCAACGCGCAGATCGCCGCCTGCTGGCATCTGCTCGCCGGCCCCGCCGGGCGGGCGGACTGGGCCGAACTCGCGCGGCGCGCCACCGGCTTCGCCCGCCGCACCATCTCCGATTACGGCGTGCCTGGGTCCTACCCGGTGGATGGCGCCTATTGCCGTCTGCAATATCCCAACTGGGCGGCGAAATTCCTGATCGATGCCTGCCAGATGGAACTGGACCCGCCGCCCGGCCCAGGTCCCGATCAACGGGCAGGCTGCGACGCGCCGAGCACCTGTGTCACATAATTTTCCGACAGCACCAGATACAGCCCCTCACGGCTGAGCAGCTTGGAGGCCGCATTGGCGATCAAGGCGGTGGCCATCAGCGGGATCACCATCGCGTGGTCGTTGGTCATCTCCAGAACGATGACAAAGGCGGTGATCGGTGCCTGCACCACTCCGGTCAGGAACGCCGCCATGCCGATCAGCACCAGCGCGCCCTGCGGCGCCGCCGGTAGAAACGGCGCCAGCGTGCCGGCGAGCCCGGCGCCGACCGCGAGCGAGGGCGAAAACACGCCGCCTGGAATTCCCGAGATCGAGGAAGCCACGGTGGCGATGAATTTCAACGGCCCGAACCACGGGTTCATCGGCCCACCATCGAGGATCGCGCGCGCCTGCGCATAGCCAGTGCCAAACACCGCCCCGTCGCTCACCGCCCCGCACAGCGCCACCACCAGCCCGCAGCCGGCGGCGAACAAAATCGGATGCCGGCCCACCGCCCGCCCAACCGCACCCGGCAGCCCGCGTGCCACCGCAACCAGCAGCCGGATGAACAGCCCCCCGGCGAGCCCGCAGATCGCAGCGCAGATCACCATCGCCAGCCAGCCGCGACCGAACGGCAACCGCGCGGGGGTCGATCCGAAATAGGAGTAATCGCCTTGCACGGCGAGCGCGGTGAGGCCGGCGGCGATCACCGCGCCGATGATCAGCCCGCTGGTGCGCGCCTCGAACGAACGGCCAAGCTCCTCGATGCCAAAAACGATCCCGGCCAGCGGCGTATTGAACGCGGCGGCCACCCCGGCGGCGGCGCCGGCGAGCAGAAAGCCGGGCTGGCGATACGGCGAGATACGCCCGATCGCATGCATGATCGCCGCCCCCACCTGCACCGTCGGCCCCTCGCGCCCGATCGAGCCGCCGCAGGCCAGGCCCAGCGTCATCACCACCACCTTGCCGACCCCGACCCAGGGGGACACCAGCCTGGCGCGCGCCGGATTGCCGCGCAGCCGCAGGGCCGCGATCACCTGCGGGATGCCGCTGCCGGCGGAATTGGGAAACACCCCACGCGCGAGCACCGCGCAGAGCGCGAAGCCGGCCGGCGTCAGCAGCAACGGCGCGAAATGCCACCGCGCGACGATCAGGCCGAACCCCAGTTGCGCGCGATCCGCGGCCATTGCCATCAGCACGGCCGCGGCACCCACCGCCAGACCGCCGATGACAAACATCGCGCGCCGCATCCAGCGCCGCGCAACGAAGCGGGACACCACCGCGAGGTGGGTGATGGTGCGCGGATATCGACGTTTCATAGGATGACGGCCCGAACGACGCCGCCCGTGTGCGCGTTCGGCCCGGCAAAATCAATCAGGCAAAATCAATCAGCCAAAATCAATCAGCCAAAATCAAATGGAGATAATCAATCCGGCGAAATCGCTTTCGCGGATGCGCCGATGCGCCGATCAGCCGGCGATCTGCAAACCGACCAGCACACCGACCAGCAACAGGCTCATCATCAGCCCGACCACCGCGCCGCCACCGGCCGTCACCATCCAGTCGCGCATCCGACCCTCCGCACCCGACGACGAGGTTTTACCGCGCCCGACCGCCGAGCCGCCAATGATCAAACCATGACAATGCGCCCGCCCGGCCAGAGCCGGGCATTTTCGATGCGCCGGGCGTTAGCGCCCCAGAACCTCACCGATCAGCGCGCGGTGCTGGCGCGCCGTCTCGGCCCAGGAAAACCGTTCGGCATAGCGCCGCGTGGCCCCGCGGTCCGGCGGCGCAGCGAGCAGGGTCCGCACCCCGTCCACGATCGCATCGACGCTGCGCTCGGCCAGCAACAGCCCGGCCTCGGGCACGCACACGATTTCCGGCGAGCCCCAGATCGGCGTTGCCGCCACCGGGGTGCCGCAGGCCATCGCCTCCATCAGCACATTGGCGATGCCCTCACGGTCGGAGGCGAGCAGCAGCGCGTCGGCCGCGCCGAACAATTCGGGCAGGCGCGACTGTTCCACATGCCCCAGCATCCGCACCCGATCGGCGACACCAAATCGGTCGGCCAGCGCCCGCAACTCGCCCTGCTGCGGCCCGTCGCCGGCGATCACCAGCCGCGCGCCTTCCAGCCGCGCCAGCGCCTCGATGGCCAGGTGAAACCCCTTGCGCGGGATCATGTGGCCGACCGCGAGCAGGGTCGGCCCGTCGAACCTGAGCCTGGCCCGCAGGCCCGCGCGGTCCGCAGGCGGCCGGAACAGCTCCAGATCCACCCCATGCAGAACCACCCGCAGCCGCTCGCCACGCACCCCGATCCGCAGCAATTCATCGGCCAGCGCCTGGCATACCGCGGTGATCCCCGCGGCCTGGTTCGCCGCCCTCACCAACTGCCTGCGCGGCCCCGCGAAGCGCGGCACGAGGTTCACATCGGTGCCAAAGGCGGTCATCAGCACCGGCCGATCGAGTGCGGCGCCGAGCGCCATCGCCGCCACCCCATCGGGAAACATGTAGTAGGAATCGATCACATCGAAATCGAACCCGCCCGTGCGGATGCGCCGCAGCAACGGCAGCAGCGCGCGCGCCATCAGCGCGGGGGTCAGCGCCATGCCAAATTTCGGGATCACCAGATGGCGCGGATAGAGCGTGGCTATGCCGGCGCGGGTTTCTTCTCGCGGCACCCGCGCGAACGCCGCATATTGCCCGAAGCGCGGATGCGCGAACGGAAACCACGGCACCGGCGCGACCATGCGCACATCCACATCGTCGAGCGCGTTCAGATGCGCGAGGCGATGTTGCAGAAAAATCCCATGCCGCGGCATCGCCGCGGAGGGGAACAGATTGGAAAGGCCAAGAACACGAATCTTCGACATGTTTTCCGGTACCGGCTGCCTGGCTTCCTAGAGCCTGATCGGCTGCGGCGGCAACAGCCTGATCATCCGTGCCGGCACGATGGCCGATTGCCCCACGCGCCCGCCATCGTGACCATCAGCCTGCTCAGCGCGCTTCTCTGGCTCCTGCTCTGGCGTTTCGCGCTGGTCATCGGGCACTGACAATTTTATGCAAAACCAATAGTTTAGACCAAACCGAGGCTTGCACGTCCGCTCACAAAAAGTTGATCTTGCATCTCTTCCTCTTTGGCTAGGCAGCAGCAGGGTTTACGTGCCTTTGAGCAAGGATGGCTCGTCCCAACTGGTGCGGGCCAACAACCTGGGCGTTAGATGCGGATATTGCTCATCAGTTATTGGTTTCCACCCACCAACGCGATCGGCGCCCTGCGCGTCGGCAAATTCGCGAAGTATCTCCACGAATCCGGCCATGATGTGCGCGTTCTCGCCGGCCCGGCGATCGCGCCACTCAGCCTTCCTCTGCAAATCCCGCCCGGTCTGATCACCCGGCCACCGTCTCCCGCGGTCGGCCAGGACATGCGCGCCCGCCCCGCCAGGCACGCGATCAAGCGCCTGCTGCAGGCCATCATCCGCGCCGTTGGCGTCGATCATGCACTCACCCGGCATTACCGCGCCGCCCGCACCATCCCCGACAAGCAGATCGGCTGGCGTGGCCAGGCGCTGGCGGATGGTCGCGCCATCCTGGCCGGCTGGCGCCCCGATGTGATCGTCGCCTCCGCCCCGCCATATACTGGCCTGCTGGTCGCCAAGGAGCTGTCGCGCGCCTGCGCGGCCCCCTGGGTTGCCGACATCCGTGACCCATGGGCGGACAGCCCCTATTCCTCCGATCCGGACTGGCGCGCCTGGATCGACCGGCGCATGGAGCGTCGCACCCTGGCGCGTGCGGCAGCACTGGTGTCGGTCTCGCCGATCGACAGCGCACGGTTGCGGGGACACTTCGCCCAGCCGGTCACCACCATCCTCAACGGCTTTTCGCCGGAGGACACGCCGCCGCCGCGCTCGCCCTGCCAGCACGCGACGCTGCGCATCCTGCACACCGGCACGATCTATGTCGGCCATCGCGACCCCTCGCCGTTGTTCGCCGCGATGCGCCTGCTCGATCCCGATGAACGCGCCCGCATCGAGGTGATGTTTCGTGGCGCCGAGGCCGCCGCCGCCACCGAGCTTGCCGTCAGGTTCGGGGTCGGGCCGCAGGTGGTGGTGCTGCCGCCGGTCGATTACGCCGAATCGCTGCGGCTACAGTCACAGGCCGACGTGCTGCTGCTGCTGCAACGCAGCCACATCACCGATGTCGGCAACATCCCCGCCAAATTCTTTGAATATATCGCCGCCCGTCGGCCGATCCTGCTGATCGGCTGCGACAGCGGCGTGGTGGCCGACATGATCCGCGAACGCGATGCCGGGTTCGTCTCCACCGATCCGACCGCGCTTGCGCGGATGCTGCGGCTTTGGCTCGACACCTTGCCCCAGGGCCCGGCGGCGTTGCCCGCATCGGCACAGCTCGGGCTGCGCCGCGAGGAACAGTTCGCCGATTATGAGCGGTTTCTGGCCGGCGTGGTGCGCGCCCCGCTCGCCCCCGGCAGCAATTCCGCCGGATCACCGATCCGTCCACCAAGCCTGGTGGTGAAGTAGCCGCACACCGCGTCGATCCGCGCGATCAGCGCGGCGGCGTCGGCATCGGTGCGCACATAGGGCGTGTTACCGGGCACCAGCGACGGGCTGTGATAGAACATCACGAAGCTGCGCACCCCACGTCCGGCAAGGGCGGCGATCAGCGCGGTCAGCTCCGCGGTGCTCGCGCCCTCGGGGCTGAGCGTCACCTTGTGGAACAGCATCAGCCGCGACAGCAGCCCGCGCAGCCGCAGCGCCCGCGCGATCGGCGCATCCAACGCGGGGTTCAGCGACATCTCGAACCGCCCGAGCGCGCCGACATGCCCGCGCGTCATCGGCAGTGACAGCAGCGCCCCATCGCCCACCCGATAGGGCATCGGCGCCAGCCCGCGAAAATCCGGCCCGCCGGTATCGGCATAGCTCGCACCCGGCAACAAGGAGAGATCAACCGCGATCCCGCGCTCACGCAGCATCTGCACCGTGTGCGGCCCGATGCCGAACCGGCCGGCTTTGTAGAAGCGCGGGCGCACGCCAAGATTGGCCTCGATGGTCTCCAGCAGCACGTCGAATTTCGCCGCTTCCACCGCCGGAGCCAGATTGCCCGGAAAGGAATTGCGCTCCGAGACCTCCTCGTCGAACGGCGGATTGGTCCATGGATGCAGATGCGCGCCGATCTCGCAGCCGCCACGGCGCAGGATCGGCAGCAACGGCTGATAGCCCTCGGGCTGCGAGGCGACCGGATAATCGATTACGTAGATCGGCCGGATGCCGTGCCGATCAAACACCGCCTGCGCACGTTCCTGCACCGCCATGGCGGTGACCTGGATCTTGTCGCGGGCGAACGGCGCCGACCAGTCGAACTCCTCCTCGGTGTCGACGACGACGAACAGCCGCGGCGGCGCCGAGGCCGGCAGCTCGTCGCCGACATAATCAACCCCGAGGAACCGCACCGCGCCGCCCGGCGCGAGCCGGTCCGCGCGGCGACGAGGCCCGAGCCCGACCGGAAGCCGTCCGACGGACTCGGCGACGCTCATTTACCGCCCGGCTTGCCCGCCAACTCCTGCTGGAGCTGCCGCGCGTCGGCTTTTTCATCGAACTCGCCGGGCCTGGCGAGCTGTGCGTTGATCACCTCGAGCGCCTTGGCACGCTCACCGCTCAATGCCAGCGCCTTGGCATAGTGGAATTGGATCGTCCCGTCGTTCGGCAATTGTCCGGCCGCCTGTCGCAGCAGCACCACGCCGGTATCCACCTTGCCTTGGTTGGTCAAAATCCAGCCCAGCGTGTCCGCCGATTGCGGGCTGGGAGTGAGCATATAGGATTTCTGCGCCAGCACCTGCGCGTGCGGGTCCTTTCGCTGCGACTCGATCCAGGCCAGATTGTTCAGCGCCGCCGAATCATTGGGCCGCAGCTTCAGCAATGCCTGAAGGCTGAGCACGGCATCGTCGAATTGACGCGCGCTGATCTGCAAGGCGGCAAGAATCTGCTCGGCGTCCGGGTCCGGTGTCGTCTTGAGGTAATCGGTGAGCAGCTTGGTCGCCTCGTCGGGCCGGCCATCGGCGGCCAACGCGGTCGCGGTCAGTGCCGCCAGCGGGCCGGACGGCGCGACGGTGAACTGCTGCTGGTATGCCAGCGCCGCCTCCTTGTAGCGTTTGAGCGACATCAGCAGCCCGCCTTTGAGGGTGCGCGCGCTGGGCAGATTATTGGGGTCGCGCACCAGCAGATCGCAGGCCGCCTGTGCGGCTTCCAGCCCCTGCGCCCGATAAATCGCCAACACATAGGTCTGCATCATCGTCGGCAGGCCGGGCTGTGCGGCAAGACCGGCCTTGGCCTGCGCCACCGCCGCATTGTTCTGCTTGTCGCCAAGCTGCAGATCGATCAGCACCCGGCGGGAATCGAAATCCTTCGGCGTGGCGTTGACCAGCTCCAGATAATTCTCGATGGCATCGGCGGTCCGCTTCAGCCCGATCAGCAGGCGTCCACGTTCGGCGAGCAGCACCGGAGCGGGCGATTTATTATCCTTCATCACCCCGTCGAGCAGCGCCAGCGCACCCACCAGATCGCCACCACGGGCTTGATACTCGGCCTCGGCGGCGACGAAATCCATGTTGTCAGGCGCCGCCCGCCGCGCCGCCTCCAGCAGTTTGGTGACCTCCGCTCCCTTGCCCTGCGCGGTCAGCGCGGTCGCCGCACCGCCCAGCGCCTGCGCGTTGGTCGGGTCCTTGGCCAGAATCGGCATCAGCGCCTGCACCGCGGCGTCATACTGCCCCTGCATGGTCAGCACCCGCGCGAGATTGAGGCGCGGCGGCAGCGCATCGGGGGTGATCTCCACGACCTTGCGCCAGGCATCGCGGGCACCGTCCAGATCGAGCTCGGCGAGCTTGACCAGCCCGGTCAGG
>DAHWBL010000120.1 GCA_027323595.1 Acetobacteraceae bacterium
GGGGTCTTCGGAATTTGGAAGCAGCGCAGGACCGGCTTTCCGGTATCGGGCGAGGGGAAGCACATCACGTCACGCAATGCCGGGTCCGCGGCGATATCGTAGAGCCGCGCGATGGATTGTGCCGCGCCACGATAGGATGGGTGGTTGGCGACATCGCGCACCAGCTCGCCGTTCTGGTAGACGTTGCGGTCAGGCTGGCTGAGCATGCGCAGATAGTCAGCGCCGGTGCGCATTCCATCCGCGCCGGCATTCAGGCTGGTGGTCGGAACATGCGTGTCCATGACAGCGACTCCTATGATGCCCAATATTGCGCGAACTGCGATGCGACCACCGCGTCATACGGCTTGGCTGCGCCCTGCTTGCCGACCTCCTGGAGGAATGTCTGCATCGCGGTGACGGTGTGCGGCGAGATCGACGCGTCGTAATAGGGCAGATCGCGCTTGATCAGCGTGGTGATCAACGCCGCCTCGCTCGGCGGAAACCGTTTTTTGCCAACCTCGAACGCCCGCTCCGGCTCGGCCTTGAGCAGACGATGAACGCGCGAGATGCCACGCACGCAGGCGGCGACCGCATCGGGCTGTTCGGCGATCAGCTTGTCGGTCGTGGCGATCGAGGCGAAAGTGTAATCAAAGCAGCCCTTCGGGCCGTCACCTCGGCGAATATCGAGAACCATGGTGCCCACACCGCGGGTTACCGCGACCTCGGCACCCATGCCGTTCGCCCAGAAGCCGTCGATCTTGCCGTCTTCGAGCGCCTGGGCGGCCATCACGCCGAAATTCATGCCTGCGCCGACAAAGCCAGGAACCGGAATGATCTCGACCTGGTCACGCACGATATCGATTCCGCCGGCCTCCAGCATGCGCCGCAGGCCGAGATTGACCCAAGGTGCCGCACCGATCTTGCGGCCCTTGACCGCGGAGAGATCGCCGCGTTTCGCACCGATGTCGGCGCGCATGATCAAAAACCAGTACATCCCCTGCCCTTGCGCCGCGATCAGCTTCACGCCGTTCCATTCGGGGAACGCATGCACCGCGGAATGTGCCGAGCCAGCGACGAAATCGGCGGTGCCGTCGCGCAGATATTCGTAGCTCTTGTCGACCGGGGTGATCAGTTCGACATCGATGTCCACGCCTTCAGCGGCGAAGCATCCAAGATCCGCGGCGGCGATCGCCGGGAAGTAGGAGTTGGAAATCATGTCCGGAAGAACCAGCTTCATCATTTTCCCCTTGTTATCGCGATGGTTGAGAATATTTCAGGCGCTGTCGCGCCCACTGAGTTCGGATTGCCACGGCGCCACGCGCCGCTCGATCATGCCGATCAGCCCGGTGAGGCCGGTGGCCATCACCATCAGCAGCACCACGGGCACGAACATTGTTGCCGTGTCGAAGTTATTCGCCGAATTGATGATGATCGCGCCAAGCCCGGACAGCGCGGTGAAGAATTCCGCGATGATCATCGCCACCACCGCCTTGCCGACCGCGAGCCGCACACCGGCCATGATGTAGGGCAGCGTCGCCGGAAAGATGATGCGCCGCATGATCACGTGGCCGGGTGCGACGAAGCTGCGCCCCACCTCCAGCAATGATTTCGGCACCGATGCCACGCCGATCCAGGTGTTGATCGTCACCGGGAACACCGACATCAAAAACACCACCGCGACCTTCACCGCGACGCCAAGGCCGAACCACAGCACCAGCAGCGGCACCAGCGCGACCAGCGGCATCGCGTAGCCGGCGGTGACAAAAATGCCAAGCGCGGCCTCGGCGAAGCGAAAGCGGCCGATGACGAGGCCAAGCGGCACGCCGATGACGATCGCCAGCACATAGCCGAGGAAGAAGCTTTTGCAGCTTTCGAGAAATGCCGGGAGCAGCGTGCCGTCGCGCACGATATCGATGAAGGCGAGGAAGATCGCGCTCGGATAGGAGCCGAAGACCGGGTTCACGTCGCGACCAAGAATTTCCCATAGGGCGAAGAACACCACCACCGAAAGCGCGGTGATTGTCCAGCGCGGCAGTGTCATGCGCGGCTTCACCAGGTCCGCAGGCAGCATTGGCTGCGCGATCGGGGTGATTTGGGCGGTTTCGCTGCTGCTGCTCATGCTCCGCTCCTCAATGGCCGGTTGGTGTGCCGTGCAACGCGTGCCAGACGCGCAGGCGTACCTGCGCGAATTCAGGCTGTGTCCGCATTTCGGCCAGATCAAGCCCGGTGCGGTCGAGATTGACATTGATCGTCTGCTGCAAAGCACCCGCGCGCAGCACGATGATCTTGTCGGCGAGCAGCACCGCCTCATCGAGATCATGGGTCACCAGCAGGATGGTCTTGCCGGTGCCGGCGTGGATGTCGAGCAATTCGCCGTGCAGGGTTTCGCGGGTCTGGCTGTCCAGCGCGCCGAACGGTTCGTCCATCAGCAGTACTTCGGGATCGATGGCGAGCGCGCGGGCGATGCCGACGCGCTGTTTCATGCCGCCGGAAAGCTGGTGCGGACGCCGCCCTGCACTGTCGGCCAGCCCGACGAGATCCAGGTAACGCCGGGCGGTGTCGCGCAGCGTGTCGCCGCGCATGCCCTTCATCTCCAGCCCGAACATCACGTTCTGCTCGGCGGTGAGCCAGGGGAGCAACTCGGCATGCTGAAACACGATGCCGCGATCATGACCACAGCCGCGTACCTCACGACCGTTGACCAGCACCCGCCCGGCACTGGCACTTTCCAGCCCCATGGCGATCCTGAGCGCGGTCGTCTTGCCGCATCCGCTTGGACCGATCAGCGCGACGATCTGGCCGTTCTCGACGGTGAAGCTGATATCCTTGAGCGCCTGCACGCCCTGCATGCGTCCGTCCACGCGCACGCCGAACCATTTGGAGACGCCAGCGAACGCGACCTGCCCCATTTCAGCTCCCCCCGATCCCGGCGCGCGAGAGCGCGTCGGTGCGCAGTTGCGTATCGACGAGCCGTGACAAATCGAATGGTGCCGACAAATTCTTTGTCTGCACAAGAAGATTTTGTATCCAGCGCAATTTGTCCATGGGCACCGGCGCGGTCGGGTCAACAGCGTGGAATTGCGCGACCTGGGCGAGCAGGGCGGCCGAGCGCGGGTCGTCCGGCTTACTGCCGGTCAGCCGGTGGGACAGCGCGACCGCTTCGTCAATGTGGGCCAACGCATAGGCCCAGCCTTGCATCTCCGCGGCAAGGAAGCCCGCAGCCTGCGCCTGGCGCTCACGCAGCGTGCGGCCGGAAATGAACGTGCAAAAGCGCAGATAATCGGGCAATTCCTCCGCCGCGTTGGCGAGAAGATGCAGGTTCTGCGTCGGCAGCAACGGCATGAATTCGGTGGAAAATGCCGCCGCCTGCACCAAGCCTTGCGACAGGGCACGGAAACGATCGGCGTCGCTTCCCAGCACGGCGAACCGCACATCGCTTGTGGCCATGCCGTGTTTTTGCAGCATCGCGCGGACCACGAGATCCGGCAGTGAACCCGGCCCGGAGATCGCGACGTTGCCGCCGGAGAGGGCGGCGAAATCATTGATCCCCTGCCGGACGAACAGGCCGTAGGTCATGCCCGGCCAGTAGCACCCAACCAGCCGCACATCCGCGCCATGCGCGGCGGCCAACATCGCCGCACCGGGATTGCCTTCATAGCTGTCCA
>DAHWBL010000148.1 GCA_027323595.1 Acetobacteraceae bacterium
CGCCGAGCCATGCGCGCGCCGCACCGCGTCGGCCAGCCGCTCCAGATTGAGCGGCTTCTTGATGAATTCGAACACGTCGATGTTCGGGTTGCTGAAGGTCGAGCCGTAGGAGCCGTGACCGGTCATGATCATCACTTCGACGGCATTGGCGCGCGCGGTGGCGCTGTTGATGCAGCGCGCCAGCGCATAGCCATCCTGTCCGGGCATGCGCAGATCGGTCAGGACCACGGTGAACTGGCCGGCCGGAGCGGCGGCGAACAGCGCCGCCGCGGCGGTGCCATCGGGGGCGGCGGTGATGGCCATTCCCTCATCAGTGAAAAATTCAATAATTTCGTCTAGTATCACAGGCTCGTCGTCTGCTACCAGAACGTGCAATGGTGTGTCATCATCTGCCAAACCGGAGTGGTGCGAATCCGGATCACGTGCAAGCTGCCCGCTTCCGGAAGGGGCGGGCGGCGCATTGTCCTGTCCGGTCTTGTCCGGCCCGGTGTGGTCGGAAGGGGGGGAGGTGTTCATGCGGGCGTCATTGGTGAGGACGCCGAGCGGCGTTTGGGCGGAGGCGCCAACAGATAATGTGCCCGCCGCCGTCGTTGCGCCGACCGGCGGGGGCAGGAAGCTCGGCTGTGGCATGTCGCTCTGGCCAATTGATGCTATTCCGAAAGTCTAGCAGGACTATGAGCGCAACAGTGCCTGAAATCGCAATAATTTGTCAGTTGAAAGATAGTTCGTGGAATAAGGTTCCGTCGCCGGCGCGGCGGGCGGCCGCGGTGTCGGGCAGGGGAGGGCGGGCTGATGGCGCAGGATGACACGGTCCAGGTGGTGCTGGTCGAGGACGACGCCGCTTTCGCCGAGGAGCTGGTCGAATTTCTTCAGGCGCATGGGCTGTCGGTGCATTGGCTCGATTCCCTGCAGGACATGGTGGCGACCGTGCTTCGGCTGCAACCCGATGTGGTGGTGCTGGACCAGTTCGTCGCCGGGCGGGATTCGCTGCTGCTGCTGCCCGAATTGCGCCGGCGCTACAGCGGTGGGCTGCTGGTGCTGACCGGCAACCAGGACGTGACCGACCGCATCCTCGCGCTGGAGACCGGGGCGGATGATTTCGTCGCCAAGTCGCTGGGTCCGCGCGAGATGCTGGCGCGGCTGCGCGCGGTGCTGCGCCGGGTGCGTCCGCCCGCCAGCGCGGCCCCGCTGGCCGCCGCGCCGAGCGGGCCGGCCTGGCATATCGACGTGTTGCGCCACCAGGTGCGCGCGCCCGACGGCACCATGCTGCGGCTGACCGGCGCGGAGTTCCAGGCGTTGGTGTTCCTCGCCCAGCGGGCCGGACGGGTGGTGTCGCGCGAGGAGGTGTCCGAGGCGGTGCTGGACCGGCCGTTCTCCGCGCTCGATCGCTCGGTGGACAATCTGGTGTCGCGGCTGCGCAAGGCGCTCGAGGCCCATTTCGTCGATGAGCCGGTGATCCGCTCGGTGCGCGGCCGCGGCTATGTGTTTCTCGCCATGGACATCGCCCGCGGCGTCGATGCGAGCGACCCCAACGCCGAGCGCGGCTGAAGCGTCAGCCCGGCCTTGCCCGCGCGGCGGCGCGCAGCACCCCGCCATAGCCGGTGCAGCGGCACAGATTGCCGGCCAGCGCTTCATGCGCCTCACCCTGCCCGGCGAGCAGCCAGGCGGTGAGCGCGACGCTCATCCCCGGCGCGCAATAGCCGCATTGGAACGCGCTTTCCTCGCCCAGCGCCGCCCGCGCCGCCCGGCCCTGCGGCAGCGCCTCCAGCCCCTCGGCGGTGATGACCGCCGCGCCATCTGCCTGCCAGGCCAGCACCAGACAGGCATTGACCAGCCGCCCGTCCAGCAGCACCGCGCAGGCGCCGCAGCGGCCGATCTCGCAGCCCGGCTTGGCGGCCATCAGCCCGCGCGTCTCGCGCAGCCAGTGCAGCAGGGTGGTTTCGGGCGACAGCTCGGCCGTGGCCGGCGCGCCGTTCAGGGTGAGCGCGATGTGCATTGCTCGGTCCGTTCGAGTTGGTCCAGCACCCAGTCGGGGCGGATCGGCAGTTGGTCGGGCCAGGCGCCGAGCGCGTCGGCGACGGCGTTGGCGATCGCCGCTCCGGCCGCGCCGATGCCCAGCTCGCCGATGCCGCGCGGGCCGAAGCCGTCGCCCGGATCGAGCCGCTCCAGCGCCAGCACCGCCATCGCCGGCGCGTCGGCGGCGACCGGCATGATGTAGCCGTCGAAATTATCGACCAGCGCCTGACCGTCCTGCATCGGCATCGTCTCGCTCAGCGTGTGGCCCAGCGCCTGCGCCATGCCGCCCTCGATCTGGCCCAGATAGCCGGCCAGATCGACCACCGGCCCGGCGGCGGAGTGCTGATGCAGCGCCACCACCCGCACCATCCCGCTGTCGCGGCAGATGCGCACGCGCGCCACCACCGCGCCGAAGGCGAACAGAAAACGCGCGTTGCCGCCGGCGAACTCCGGGAAGCTGACATCGGCCTTCGGGAACTCGAACGCCGCGCGCGCGGTGAGGGGGCTGCCCAGCCGGGCGGCCAGCGCGGCGTAGGTGAGCAGCGGCGCGCCGCTGTTGGCCCCGCGCGCGACGATGCCGCCAGGGCCTGGCGCCAGCGTCGCGGCTTCCCGCCCGAGCAGCCCGGCGGCGGCCTCGCACAGGTCGGCGGCGAAGCCGGGGGCGGCAAGCCGTGTGCCCTGCCAGACGACGAAGGTGCCGCGCGAGGCCGAGGTCGATCCGGAATCGGGTGTGCGCGCGCTGTCGCCCACCACCGGGCGCACATCCTCGGGCGCGCAGCCCAGCGCCTCGGCCAGGCAGATGCGGATCATCGCCACCAGCCCCTGGCCCATCTCGTCGAGCCCGAACGCGGCCTCGATCGCGCCATCCTCGGCCAGACGCAGCCACGCCGCGCCGCGGTCGGGCAGCGCCGAGCCCAAGCCGCTGCCCTGGTGGTTGAGCGCCATGCCGACGCCCTCGATCCCGGCGTTCCCGCCGCTGGTCTGGCCGCGCGCCCACAGCGGGCTGGCGCGCGCGGCGGCGAGCATCTCGACCAGGCGCTCGCTGGGTGCCACGCCCTGGCCCAGATAGCCGGGGCTGCCGGGGCGGCGGAGGTTGCGGGCGCGGATCTCGGCCGGATGCAGCCCGCAGCGCGCGGCCAGACGGTCCATCTGGGCTTCCACCGCCTGCGTCATCTGGTTGGCGCCGAAGCCGCGAAACGCGCCGCACAGCCCGTTATTGGTGGCGGCCATGCGGCCACGGGCGCGGATGTTGGCGACCATGTAGGGGCCGGCGGCGTGCTCCATCGCGGTCTCCAGCACCGCCGGGCCGAGCGAGGCATAGGCGCCGCCATCGGCCAGCAGCTCCACCGCATGCGCCAGCAGCCGGCCATCGGCGTCGCAGCCGGTGCGCAGGCGGATGCGCATCGTGTGGCGCTTGACGCTGGCCAGCATGCTTTCGGCGCGATCCAGCCGCAGCCGCACCGCCCGGCCGGATTTCAGCGCCAGCAGCGCCAGCGCCGGCTGCACCGTCAGCTCGTCCTTGCCGCCGAAGCCGCCGCCGGTCGGGCTGGTGACCACGCGGATGCTTTCCCCCGGCCGGCCCAGGATGCGGGCGAGCTGCAGGCGGTCGCGAAATCCGTATTGCCCACCGGCGAAGATCGCCAGCGTGCCGTCCGGCTCGATGCGTGCGTGGCCGCCCTCGGTCTCCATGAAGCCATGCGCCTGGCGCGGCAGATCGAGCACCGATTCGACGATGTGCGCGCTGGCGGCGAAGCCGGCCTCGGTGTCGCCGCGTGCAAGCCCGTGCTCGGCCATCAGATTGCCGCGCGGATGCAGCGCCGGCGCGCCGGGTGCCAGCGCCGCCTCGGGATCGGTGAGTGCGGGCAGCGTCGCATACTCCACCTCGATCAGCCGAAGGGCGGCGGCGGCGGTGGCATCGTCGATGGCGGCGACCGCGGCGACCGGCTCGCCGGCGTGGCGCACATGGCCATCGCACAAGGCCGGCTGGTCGGGCGCGATGATGCCGTAGGCGTTGAGCCCGGGCACGTCGCGATGGGTGACCACCGCCACCACGCCGGGCAGCGCCTCGGCGGCGGCGGTGTCGAGCCGCAGGATGCGGGCGTGCGCGAGCCCGGCGCGCAGGATGCGCCCGACCAGCATGCCTGGCGCGCGCGCGTCGGTCAGATAGGCGAAGCGGCCGGCGATCTTGTCGGTGAGGTCAGGGCGGATGCGCCAGCGGGCGGGGTGCGCGGCGCGGCCGAGCAGGATTTCGCCCGGCCCGGCCACCGCGGGGGCGGGCGGCGCCACCG
>DAHWBL010000170.1 GCA_027323595.1 Acetobacteraceae bacterium
TTGATGTCGCGGTTGAGGCCGAATTGCAGCGTGACCCTGGTGTTGCCCACCGAGCTGGTCGATGTCATTTCGCTGACGTCGGCGATCTGGCCCAGATGGCGTTCGAGCGGGGCGGCGACCGAGGTGGCGACGGTGTCGGGGCTGGCGCCGGGAAGCACAGCCTGCACCGAGATGGTTGGGAAATCGACCTGCGGCAGCGGTGCCACCGGCAGGCGCGGATAGGCGAAAATCCCCGCGAGCGCGATGCCCACGGTGAGCAGCGTTGTCGCGACCGGGCGGGCGATGAAGGGGGCGGAAAAATTCATCCCGCCCGCCCGCCAGGTGCGGGTTCTTCGGCTGGCGGCAGGGCGCGGCCTTCGCCGAAGCGGCGCGCGATGCGGTCGAAGGCGAGATAGATGACCGGGGTGGTGAACAAGGTGAGAAGCTGGCTGACGACGAGGCCGCCGACGATGGCGATGCCGAGCGGGCGGCGCAGTTCCGAGCCGGTGCCCGAGCCCAGCATCAGCGGAAGCGCGCCGAGCAGGGCGGCCATGGTGGTCATCAGGATGGGGCGGAAGCGCAGCAGGCAGGCCTCATGGATCGCCGCGCGCGGGGATTTGCCGTCTTCGCGCTCGGCCTGGAGCGCGAAGTCGATCATCATGATGGCGTTCTTCTTGACGATGCCGATCAACAGCACGATGCCGATGATGCCGATCACATCGAGCCCCGCGCCGGCCATCATCAGCGCGAGCAGCGCGCCAAGGCCCGCCGATGGCAGGGAGGACAGGATGGTGATGGGGTGGATGAAGCTTTCATAGAGCACGCCAAGGACGATGTACATCGTGGCGATGGCGGCGAGCACCAGGAACAGCTCGTTGGACAGCGACGAACGAAAGGCCAGTGCCGCGCCCTGGAAGGCGGTGATGATGCTGGCCGGCATGCCGATTTCGGCCTCGCCGGCCTCGATCTGGTCGATGGCGGCATCAAGCGATGCGCCGGGCGCCAGATTGAAGGAAAAGGTGGTGGCGGGGAACTGGCCAAGATGGCTGATTTGCAAAGGCACTTTTTTCGGCGAATAGGTGGCGATCGCCGACAGCGGCACCTGGCCCGAGCCCGCGATCTGCCCGCCGGCGGTTGCCGACGCGGTTGAGGAGGGCAGATAGATGGTGTCGAGCGAGGCGAGTGATTTCTGTGATTCCTTGTCCACTTCAAGGATCACCCGGTACTGATTGGACTGGGTGAAGATGGTCGAGATGATGCGCTGGCCGAAGGCGTCATACAGAGCGTTGTCGACGGTGGCGGGGGTGATGCCGAATCGTCCGGCGGTGGAACGATCGATGGTGATGTAGGTGCCAAGCCCGGCCTGCTGGTTGTCGGAGACGACATCGGCCAATGCTGGCGCCTGGGCGAGCCGGTCGAGCAGGCGGGGGACCCAGGTGTCGAGGGCGGCCGGATCGGGGGATTCGAGCACGAACTGGTATTGGGTGGCGCTCAGCGTGGTGTCGATGGTCAGGTCCTGGACCGGCTGCATGTAGAGCTTCACGCCGGCGATGGAGGCGACCTCGTCCTGGAGCCGACGGATCACCGCGCTGGCGTTGCCGGTGCGCTCGGATTTCGGTTTCAGGTTGATCAGGAAACGACCGTTGTTGAGGGCGGAATTGGTGCCGTCCACGCCGATGAAGGACGACAGGCTGGCGACGTCGCGATCGTGGAGGATTGCGGCGGCGAGCTGTTGCTGATAGCGCGCCATCGCCGCGTAGGAGGTGGATTGGGATGCCTCGCTGATGCCCTGGATCAGCCCGGTGTCCTGCACCGGAAAGAAGCCCTTGGGGATGATGATGTAGAGCCATACGGTGAGGCCAAGGGTGGCGAGCGCGACCAGCAGGGTGAGCGCCTGGCGGTCGAGCACGACCTGCAATGCCTGGTCGTAGCGGGCGATGATCCAGTCGAAGAAATGTCCGCTGTGGCGCTCGAACGATCCCATCTGCGCGGGTGACCGGTGGCGCAGGATGCGCGCGCACAGCATCGGCACCAGCGTCAGCGACACGACCGCCGAGATGACGATGGTGACGGCGAGCGTGATGGCGAATTCATGGAACAACCGGCCGACGACCTCGCCCATGAACAGCAGCGGGATCAGCACCGCGAGCAGCGAGACGGTGAGCGAAATGATGGTGAAGCCGATCTGCCGGGAGCCGATCAGCGCCGCCTGCATCGGGGAGTGGCCGAGCTCGACGAAGCGGGAGATGTTCTCGATCATCACGATGGCATCATCGACCACGAAGCCGGTGGCGATGGTGAGGGCCATCAGCGACAGATTGTCGATCGAGAAGCCCCACAGATACATCGCCGCCAGGGTGCCCACCAGCGACAGCGGCACCGACAGGCTGGGGATGATGGTGGCCGGCAGGTTGCGCAGGAACAGGAAGATCACCAGCACCACCAGCGCCACCGACAACCCCAGCTCGAATTCAACGTCGGCGACGGATGCGCGGATCGTGGTGGTGCGGTCGGTGAGCGGGGTGACATCGATGCCGGCGGGCAACGAGGTGAGAAGTTCGGGCAGGATCGATTTTATTCGATCCACCGTGGCAATGACGTTGGCACCCGGCTGGCGCTGGATGTTGAGGATGATCGCCGGCGTGTCGTTCATCCATGCGCCGAGCTTGTCGTTCTCCGCGCCGTCGATCACGGTGGCGACATCGCTCAGCAGCACCGGGCGTCCGCTTTTGTAGGCGATGACGGCGTTGCGATAATCGGCGGCATTTTGCAGCTGGTCGTTGGCGTTCAGCGTGGTGGCCTGGGCGGGGCCGTCGAAATTTCCCTTCGGGGTGTTGACGTTGAGATTTGTGATGGTGGTGCGCAGATCATCGATGTTGAGGCCGTAGGCGGCGAGCGCGCGGATGTTGGCGCGCACGCGCACCGCGGGGCGATGGCCGCCGCTGATGCTGACCAGCCCGACGCCGGGGAGCTGGGAGATTTTCATTCCAAGCCTGGTGTCGGCGATGTCCTCGACCTGGGTCAGCGGCAGCGTGGTGGAGGTGACCGCAAGGGTGAGCACCGGCGCGTCGGCGGGATTGACCTTGGCGTAGATCGGCGGCACCGGCAGGTCCGCGGGCAGCAGATTTCCCGCCGCATTGATCGCGGCCTGCACTTCCTGTTCGGCGACATCGATGCTGAGCGACAGATCGAATTGCAGGGTGATCACCGACGCGCCGGCGGAGCTGGCCGATACCATCTGATTGAGGCCGGGCATCTGTCCGAACTGGCGCTCCAGCGGGGCGGTCACCGAGGAGGTCATCACCTCCGCGCTGGCGCCGGGATAGAGGGTCTGCACCTGGATGGTCGGGTAATCCACTTCCGGCAGCGCGGAGAGCGGCAGGAACTGGTAGGCGATGATGCCGACCATCATGATCGCGGCCATCAGCAGGATGGTCGCGACCGGGCGTTCGATGAACAGGCGGGACGGATTCACCGCCCGGCGCCACCTTGCGGGCGCGCGCGCTCGGCGGATGGTACCACCACCTTGGCGCCATCGCGCAGCCGGTCGAGACCGTCAATCACCACGCGCTCACCCACCGCCACGCCGGACAGGATCGCGGTGCGGGTCGCGTCGGCCGCGCCGGTTTTGACCACCCGCACCGACACCGTGCTGTCCTGATTGAGCACATAGACATAGGTACCCGGCGCGCCGGACTGGATCGCGGCGTTCGGCACCAGCGCGACGCCATGCAGCGTGTCGACCAGCAGGTTCGCGTTGACGAACTGGCTGGGGAACAGCGCGTCATCGGTGTTGGGAAATATCGCGCGAAGTTTGAAAGTTCCCGTGGTGACATCGACGACGTTGTCGATGGTTAGCAGCGTGCCGGTGGCGACGGGGGTGTTGTTGGCGCGATCAAAGGCGGTGACCGACAGGGTCGCGCCGGCGCGGATGCGCTGTTGCACCTGGGCGACCAGGTCCTCGGGCAGGGTGAAGATCACGGTGATCGGCTGCAACTGCGTCACCACCACCAGATTGGTGCCGCCGTTGGCCTGGACGTAGTTGCCCGGATCGACCAGGCGCAACCCGACCCGCCCGTCGACCGGGGCGGTGATGTGGCAGTAGATCAGGTTCAGCTTCTGCGTGTCGACCGCGGCATGATCGGCCTGCACGGTGCCTTCGTATTGATGCACGAGATAGAACTGGTCATCGACCTGCTGGCGGGCGATCGAGTCCTGGCGGATCAGGGTCTGGTAGCGCGTCAGATCGATGCGCGCCTGGTCGAGCAGTCCCTGGTCATGGGCGAGCACGCCCTGGGCCTGCGCGAGTGCGGCCTGGTAGGGGCGCGGGTCGATCTGCGCGAGGAAATCCCCGGCCTTGACCATCTGGCCTTCCTTGTAGCCGACCTCGGTCAGCACGCCGCTGATCTGGCTCTGCACCGAGACGGTCGCGAGCGGTGTCACCGTGCCGAGCCCGGACAGGACCAGCGGCAAATCCCCGCTCACCACTGCGGTCACGCCGACCGATTGCGGCGGCGCGACCCGAGCCACGGGTGCGGTTCGCGACCACGGATGCAGCCACAGCACCACCCCGGCGGCGAGCAGCAGCAGCAGGATCAGCCAGGCGATGCGCCCGCCGGACGCGGCGCGCGGCGGCGCTGCGTGGTCGTGCGCCGTGCGCGGGAGGGGGGTCTGTTCATCCATGCGGCCGGGCGCCTGTTCGGGGTGGCCGGGTCTGGCCGGCGGAAGGCTTCGCGCGGGCGCCGCCGTGGCGCCGTGGGTGGGCGAAGCCTTGCCGGATCGACCCGGTGGTCATGGCGACAGATTCCATCCGCCGCGGTCCGAGATTACGGACCCATGGCGGGCGTTGGCAAGTGTCATACGGTAACACTGTATGACAAGAGGGCCTGATCGCGCTCGTCGAACCGAATACAACGCAAGTCCAGATGCCGTTTTTCTACGCTCGTGCGGGAGCAACGGCCCAGATACAGTCATTGACTATCTCCCGGAACGGCATGGACTGTTCGAAAAGCTGCCAACAACAAAACGTTACTTTACGGGCGTCGCTCCGGCACGATATTGAATTTGGGTTTATCATACTCTGGTGGGGCCGTGAATTGCCTTTGGCGGTCGGCCCGTACCGTCAGCGGGTAATTCTCGTTCATGGCCTTGCGCAATTACGTCATTCTGTTCACGCCGCGCTCCGGCAGTTCGTGGTTGACCGCCGTTCTCTCCGCCACCGGGCGGCTGGGCCACCCCGAGGAATATCTCAATCCGGCTTTCATGCCCGATGTTCTGCGGCGCCTGGGGTGCGAGGACGCCCAGACCCTGCTCGAACGCCTGCCCGGCAGCACGGCGACCGCCAACGGGGTGTTCGGCATCGAGGCGACCTCGCTGCACATCGCCCGGTATGACACCGACGCGTTCTTTCACCAGTTCGGCGATGACGGGCCCCATCCCGCGTCGTTCTTTGTGCTGTGGCGGGCCAATATCGTCGCGCAGGGGATATCGCTGTATCGTGCGGTGAAAAGCGGCTGGTTTCACTCCTGGGAGCCGGCGCGGCCGCCGCCGGATTATGCGCCCGACGAGATCCAGACATGGATCGAGCATCTGGTCGACATCGAGAACGAGAACCTCACCATGCTTCGACAACGGCGGATCATGCCGGCTTTCCTGCTCTATGAGACCATGACGGGCGCGCCGCGGCAGGTATGCCGGACCATCGCCGGGGCCATGAAGGTGCGCCTGGGCGACGACATTTCCTCTGACGCGCCAAAGAAGATCGGCGACGGGTGGAACCGGCGGGCGGAGGCGAGGTTTCGCGCCGAGCAGGGCGGCTTCGTCACCCGGATCGAGGCCGCGCGGCTGACGCCCCGGCTCACCGCCAAGGCCTGCTGACCGGCGGCCTTGCCCCTGCGCGCGCGACCGGGAAGAATGGGCCGGCCGGGAAACGCCGGCACGGAGGAGACCACCATGACCGGTCCACGCGGCGGCGAGGGGCAGACGCTGGATTTGAGCGAGGTGATCAACGGCCAGAAGCTGAACCTGTTCGTCGTTCGCCTGCTCGCCCTGTCCACGCTGATCACGTTTTTCGACGGCTACGACCTCAACAGCATCTCCTTTGCCGCGCCGGCGATCATGCGCGAATACGGCATCGACCGGGCGGCCTTCGGCGGCGTGTTCGGCATCGGGCTGTTCGGCTTCATGCTTGGCGGATTCATTTTCGGCTGGCTTGGCGACCGGATCGGGCGGCGGCCAACCATCGTGATCGCGGCGGCATCTTTCGGCGTGCTGACCTTTGTTACCTCGTTCGCGAGCACGGTGGGCGAGTTCACCGCGCTGCGCTTCATCGGCGGGCTGGCGATCGGCGGGCTGGTGCCGGTCACCTGGGCGCTGAACATCGAGTTCGCGCCGCCGCGTTATCGCGCGACGGTGGTGACCATCATCATGCTCGGCTACGCGGTGGGGTCGAGCCTGGGTGGGGTGATCTCGGCCTGGCTGATCCCGACCTATAGCTGGCGCGTGGTGTTCTGGGTCGGCGGCGTGCTGCCGGTGCTGGTGTCGGTGCTGCTGCATTTCGGCCTGCCGGAATCGATCCGCTTTCTTGCCGTCAAGGGCCGCCGCCCCGAGGAGATCGCTCGCACCGTGCGCCGGCTTCGCCCCGAAATCGCCGCGCGGGCCGACATGCGCTTCATCGTCAGCGACGAACATGCAACGCAAGGCAGCGCGCGGGGATTTCGGCTGGCGGACCTGTTCGTCGGCCGGCTGCGCGCGATCACGCCGTTGCTGTGGATCGCCTATATCGGCAGCTCGATGGCGGTGTTCTTTCTGGCGAGCTGGATGCCCACGCTGGCCGAGGCGTCCGGGCTGGACCGCGCATCCGCCGCGCTGGGGGCGAGCCTGCTGTCGCTGGGCGGCGCGGTGGGCGGGCTGTTGCTGATGCGTTTTGTCGATCGTTTCGGCGCGATCGCCGTGACGCTGATGCCGGTCATCGCCTGTCCGCTGGTGGCGATGCTGGGGCTGTTTCATTTCGACAGCGCCGAATTCATGCAATACATGGCGGTCCTCGGGCTGTTCGTCATTGGTGGCCATACCGGGCTGCATTCCATCGCCGGGCTGTTCTACCCGAGCGCGATCCGCAGCAACGGCGCCGGCTGGGCGATTTCGGTGGCCAAGGTGGGGTCGATCGCGGGGCCGTGGATCGGCGGATTGCTGCTGGGCGCGCATTTCGACCTCGCGCATATTTTTCTGTTCGCGTCACTGCCCTTGGTGGTGTTCGCGCTGTGCATCTTTCCGCTCGGGCTGCAACATCGCCGGCTGCGCGCCGATGATGCGCGCGCCATCGCACCCGTGCGGCTGACCCAGGAGGGATGATCATGCAGGTGAGACAGATCGGGCCGGGATTTGCGGCCGAGGCGATCGGTGTTGATCTCAGCGAGGGGTTTGACGAGGCGATCGGCCGCGACATCGCCGCCGCGGTCAGCGCGCACGGGGTGCTGGTGATCCGCAACGCCCGCCCGCTGAGCGATGCGCGGCATCTGGAGCTGAGCCGTCCGCTCGGGCCGATCGAGGGTGGGTCGCTGTTCAAGGTGGTGGGCCGGGACCGCTCGCGGCTGTCGCTGCCGGGCATCGTCGATGTCAGCAATCTTGATGCGGATGGCAACATTCTTGCCGAGGATGCGCGGCTGCGCGCGTTCCGCAAGGGCGACCGGCTGTGGCACACCGACATGTCGTTTCACGACAACCGCGCCACGCTGTCGCTGCTGTCCGCCCATGAGGTGCCGCCGCGCGGCGGGCAGACCTGGTTCGCCGACATGCGCCTGGCCTGGGAGGCGCTGCCGGCCGAGCGGGCGCGCCAGATTGCCGGGTTGGTGGCGGAACATTCGATCTGGCATTCGCGGCAGATGGCCGGATTTCCCGAGCCAACCGCTGAGGAATTGGCCTCACGCCCGCCGGTGCGCCACCCGCTGGTGCATGTGCATGCGCCCAGCGGCCGGCAGGCGCTGTATCTGGCGTCGCACGCATCCCACATCGTCGGCTGGCCCATCGAGGAGGGCCGCGCGCTGCTGCGCTAGCTGGTCGGGTTCGCCACCCAGCCGCACTTCGTGCATGTGCATGACTGGCGGGTCGGCGATCTGGTGTGCTGGGACAATCTGTGCACCATGCACCGCGGATCGGATTTCGAGGATACGGTCTATCGGCGCGACATGCGCCGCACCACCATCCGCGAGCGCGCCCTCGCCTGAGCGCGCCCTCGCCTGGGCGCGTCAGGGCCCGATGCGGCGGGTGATGCGGTTCAACGCGGCGGTCAGCCGGGAGAATTCGAGCCAGAATTGCGTGTGCCCCGGCGCGCGTTCGGCATGGCCTGGCTTGCCCTCGATCTGCGGTTCGGCGCGGCGCAGCACGGCCAGCCGCGCCTCGAAGCGGCCGCGCATGTTTTCCAGGAACGCATCGCTGATGGCGATATATTGCTCCAGCAGTTCGTAGCCCAGCCGGATTTCGGTCAGCCCGCCGCCGCTGGCGCTGAATTCCTTCAGCGACTGGCTGTCCGAGGCGAGCACCAGATGCAGCTTTTGCAGCTCCACCAGGTGCCGCGCCACCCGCGTGCGCGCATCGACCACATCAATCGGCGGGGCTGTGTCCGTCGGCATTGGTTCTCCTGACCGGCGGACGTTGTCATGGAGAGGTAAAACTCTGATGAATCCCGCGCCGGACTGGTGGATTTATGCTAATCCGATATTGCATCAGCCGGCGTGATGGGTGAGTTTGTCCGACAGTCTGACACATCACCGACTGACACATCGCCGAAACGATGCATGCGAAAAGCAAGAATCCACCCGCGGGAGAATGCCTCCGATGTTTCTCAAGAACGCCTGGTATGCCGCCTCATGGTCGAAGGACCTGACCGATGCGCCGCTGGCGCGCGTCTTTCTTGGCGAACCGGTGGTGATGTTTCGCGACCATGATGGCGCGGCGGTGGCGCTGGAGGATCGCTGCTGCCATCGCGCCGCGCCGCTGTCGCGCGGCGAGGTGAGCGCCGGGCGCTTGCGCTGCGGCTATCATGGCATGCTGTTCGACGGCACCGGCGCGTGCATCGAAATTCCTGGCCAGGCCCGCATTCCGGCCGGGGCGCGCGTGCGCGCCTACCCGGTGGTGGAAAGGTGGAACATGATCTGGATCTGGATGGGCGAGCCGGCGCTCGCTGATCAGGACAAGATCATTTCGCTGCCATGGCTCGATGATCCGGGCTGGACGATCACCCCTGGGCGGCTTGATCTGAAATCAAACTATCAACTGGTGATCGACAATCTTCTGGATGTCACCCATGCCGCCTATCTGCATCGCAACACCCTGGCGGCGGACCCGCGCGAGGCGACCGAGCCGACCGTGACCGAACCCCTGCCCGACGGCGTGCGGGTGGGACGCTGGCTGCTCGATGTGCGCCCGCCGCCATTGTTCGCGGCCGCCGGCGGCTTCAATGAAAATGTCGATCGCTGGCAATTCGTCACCTGGCACCCGCCCGGCGTGGTCTATCTGGATGTCGGCTGCGCGCGCACGGGCAGCGGCGCGCCGCAGGGCGATCGCACGCAGGGCGTGTCGTTCTGGTCCAATCATTTCCTGACGCCGCAAAGCGAGACCACGAGCCAGTATCTGTTCGCGTTCGCCCGCAACTTTCGGCTCGGTGACGATGAATTCTCGCAACGTCTGTTCGAGGGCACCCGCGACACCTTCCTGGAGGATGTCGAGATGCTGGAGGCGCAGCAGCATAATCTGGTTGGCGGCGCGCTGGATCGGACGGTGGATCTGCTGGCCGACACCGCGCAGTTGCAGGCGCGGCGCATGATGGGGCGATTGCTATCCGCCGAAGCTGCTTGATATAAGAAACCACAACGAAAACCGGGAGGTTGGCGATGAAGAACAAATGGCCGCTGGCGGCGTGTGCGATGGCGATGCTGTGCGTCGCCGCGCCAGGCCAGGCGCAGAATTTCGTTGCCAAGCTGGGCACGGCGACGCTGAACGACGCGCAGCACACATGGGTCAAGAATTACGGTGCCGCGCTGGAGCGCGATTCCGGCGGGCGGATCAAGGCGGAGGTCTATCCGGCGAGCCAGCTTGGCACGATCCCGCGGATGATCGAGCAGACGCAGTTCGGATCGATCCAGCTCTGGGCGGGGCCGCCGGAATTTCTCTATGGCGTGGACCCGCGCTTCGAATTGCTGACCGCGCCGGGTCTTTTCAAGGATATCGTGCAGACCAACAAGGTCTTGCAGGACCCGCTGTTCGCCGAGCCGTTCGAGGCGATCGGCGAGAAGAAGGGCCTGGTGGGTGTCGGGTTGTTCCTGACCGGGCCGGAGGCGTTCCTGCTGCGCCGGCCGCTGCACAAGATCGAGGATTTCGCCGGGCTGAAAATCCGCGTGCTGGCTTCGCCGATGCAGGTCGAGCCGTTGCGCGCGCTGGGCGCATCGCCGGTGCCGATGTCGCTGGGCGAGGTGTTGCCGGCGTTGCAGCAGGGCGCGCTTGACGGGGTGATGGGCGGGCTGCCGGTGTTCGAGCCGCTGGGCTATGCCGATGCGGTGAAATATTTCATCGATACCCAGCACGCGATGATCACCGGCATCGGCGTGGTCAGCCGCAAATGGTTGCAGAGTCTGCCGCCTGATCTGCAAAAGATCGTCATCGAGGATGGCCACAGGGTGAGCGCGGAACTGTTCTCCACGACGGTGCAGAAGCTGGATGCATCGACCGGCAATTGGAAGAAGTCGGGCGGCGAGATCATCCTTCTTGAGCCCAAGGAGAAGGAGCGGCTGATGGCGCTGATGGCGCCGATCACCGAAAAGATCGTCGAGGCGCATCCGGTCGAAAAGCCGATGTACGAGCTTTTGAAAGCCGCGATCGCGCGGGCCGGACAATAAGGACTGACCGGTGAAAACCATCGCCACCGCGCTCGACAGGCTTGGCCGGGTCGTCAAGCTGCTCACCACGATCATCTTTCTTGCAAGCGTCGCCTTGAATTTCGCCAACATCTTCGGCCGCTATTTTCTGAGCGCGCCGATCGAATGGGGCGAGGAGGTGATGCTGTTCATGATGGTCGGCATGGTGTTTTTCGGCGCGGTGGTGATTTCCGCGCAGGGGCGACATATCCGCATGGATCTGCTGATCATGATGATGCCGGCCCACATCCAGCGCGTTCTTGTGGGCCTCGGGATTTTCATCGAAGGCGCGGTTGCGGCGACCATCGTGTGGATCGGCATTCCGGTGATCGATGATCTTATCGCGTTCGACCAGCGCGCCGAGGCATCGGGGCTGCCACTGGCCATCCCGCAGGCGATCGTGCCGATCGGACTGACGCTGATCGCGCTGACCTGCGTCGCGCGCCTGGTACTGCTGGCGGGCGGTGGCACCCTTGTCGTGAGCGGCGGAGAATAAGAGCGTGACGATTTTGCTGCTGGCGATGCCGTTCATTCTGCTGTTCTTCGGCCTGCCGATCTACATCGTTCTGCTGCTGACCTCGCTGCTCGTGCTGGCGGTCTCTGGCGTTTCGGTCGAGATCATCCAGACCACGATCTTTGGCAGCCTGGACAGTTTTCCGCTGCTGGCCATTCCGTTCTTTGTGCTGGCCGGCGAGATCATGGGCCGCGGCGGCATCGCGCGGCGGCTGGTTGCCTGGGTGGTGTCGATCATCGGCGGCGTGCCGGGATGCCTCGCGCTGACCACCATCGCGTCATCGGAGCTGTTCGGCGCGATGTCGGGGTCCGCGGTGGGATGTGTCGCCGCGGTCGGGCGGTTGCTGCTGCCGGCGCTGCGCGAAGGCGGCTACCAGGATCGTTTCGCGGTGAGCCTGATCGCGTCATCGGGTGCGATCGCGGTGATCATTCCGCCATCGATCCCGTTGATCATCTATGGCGCGGTGGCGCAGCAGCCGATCACCAAGCTGTTTCTCGCCGGGGTCATTCCCGCCATTCTGGTGGGCGCGCTCGATGGCGCCTATGTCATCTATCGCGCGCGGCGCGAGGGAATTCCGCAGCATCCGCGGGCGCGGCTGCGCAACATCGCGGTCGCGACCAAGCAGGCGATCTGGGCGCTGTTCACGCCGATGCTGATTTTTGGTGGCATCTACGGCGGAATTTTCACCCCCACCGAGGCGGCCGGCGTCGCGGTGGTCTATGCCACGCTGGTCTCGCGGTTCATCTATCGGGATGTGACCTGGCGCGACCTGTGGACCATCACCGGCGATTCGGCGCTGCTGGTCGGCCAGATCATGATCATCGTGGTGGCGGCTGGCGTCTATTCGTGGTTTCTCACCACCAGCGGGCTGCCGCAGATGATCGTGGGCGCCATCCAGGGCTGGCAGCTCGGGCGCACCGAGACGCTGATGGTGTTCAACCTGCTGCTGCTGGTGATCGGAAGTTTTCTTGAGCCGCCAGCGGCAATCCTGATTTTGACGCCGCTGTTCATGCCGGTGGTGAACGCGCTCGGGGTCAGCCCGATTCATTTCGGGATCATCGTGGCGGTCAATCTGAGCATCGGGATGTACATGCCGCCGTTCGGATTGAATCTGTTCGCCTCGCATTCGTTGTTCAACACCAGGCTGTCGGTTCTGTATCGCGGGGTGATCCCGTTCCTTGCGATCAATCTGGTCGCGCTGGCGGTGATCACCTATGTGCCCTGGTTCTCCCTGTTCCTGATCAGCCTTGGCAAGTAGCGACGCTCACGCCTCCGCGCGCCACCCGGCGAGGGCGCTGGCGGCCGCGATGGCCTGATCGACGGGCTTGTTCGGGTCCCACAGCTTGGCGATGAAACGCCGGCCGGTGACGCCATCGGACGCGCGCGACATGAGCCACACGATCGGCGCGCGCATCACCTAGGGCTGGGTGAGTGCTGCGCGGTCGGGAAAATCCTCATCGGGGATCATCCTGGTGTTGGCGGCACTTCCTGGCAGCAGCGCATTGACGCTCACGCCGCTGTCCTGCAGATCGCGCGACCAGACCACGGTCGCGGCTTCCATCGCGGCCTTGGTGGGGCCGTAGGGCGCGTTGCCGCGATTGAGCATGGTTGTATAGCTGGTCACGAGATTGACGATGCGCCCCCAGCCCTGGGCGAGCAGGTGCGGCGTGATGGCGTGTGCCATCAGGAACGGGCCGTTGATGTTGACATTGGTGGTGGCGAGCCAGAGTTTTGGATCGATCTGGTGAAAGCCAACCCGATGGCCCTCGCGCATCGGCCCGACCTCCTGGGGTCCGAGCGCGGCATTGTTGATCAGCCCGTGCACGGCACCGAACCGGGCGATCATCGTGGCCACCGTTCTGGTGCAGGCATCGATGCTGGTGACATCGCCATGGATGGGCATGATGCGCGAGGCGGTGCCATCCGCGCGGGCGAGTTGCAGGAGATTTTCCATCTCCGCGTCGCTGCCCGGCAGATCGACGGCGCCGACGTGAAAGCCGGCGAGAGCGAGCGCGAGCGCCATCTCGCGGCCCAGACCGCGCGCCGCGCCGGTGAGGATGACGTTCAGCCCCTGGCCTGGCAGTTCCTGCATTGTTGCCTCTCCCCTTTATGGCCCAACGATCGTTGCGAACTGGTCGGGTTGTCGTCCGTCCGCGGTGGCGACCAGCCGCGCCGGCACCAGGCGCAGCGCCGGCAGGATCATGGCATAGACCGCGGTGATGGCGATGACGCAGGCGCTGAAGCCGCCGAAGCGGTGATACAGCTCGGTGCCGAGCCGATCGCCGAAGCGGGTGGCGATGAAGAACAGGGCGTTGGCCATCATCAGGGTCACGCCTTCGAGGCCGCGCGGGCAGGAGCGGATGATGAGGTCGAGATAGGCGGCGGTGGCCACCCCGCCCATCAGCCCGATCGGGATCGCGGCGAGCAACGCGCCGGTCATGGTGTGGATGAACAGCAACGGCAGCATCTGCGGGATGGCGACCACGGTTCCCCACAACAGCAATGTGCGCAGCGGAAATTTCCTGCACAGCAAAGCGAAGGTGAGAAAGCTCGGGATGAACGAGGCGGCGAAGATGGCGTTCCACTGGCCCCATTGCAGGTCCGTTCCGTGCAGCACGTCCTGCAGATAGAACATCAGCGGCGTATCGACGCCGGGCGCGAACTGCCACAGCAGCCAGATCAGCAGGGCCGGATAGATCGGGCGGTGGCGCAGCAGGCGCTTCAGGTCGGCGAGCGGATGGGACGCGCGATGCGTTTCGGCGGAGAAAGGATCGAACACCGGCGGCGGGCGCCAAAATCCGTAGAGCGCGATCAGGAGCATGATCGCCGCACCGGTGGCATACAGCAGGCCGGCGACCAGACGGTCGCTGCTCGATTCGAGAAAATCGCTGATGGCGCCACCGAGCAGCAGGGCCAGGATCGCCGGGATGGCGATGACGATCTGCCACAGCGCGCTGATCCGCCCCGACATCGCATGGCGCTG
>DAHWBL010000076.1 GCA_027323595.1 Acetobacteraceae bacterium
TGAGAACCCGGTCCTTCAAATCCGGTGCGATGGCGGCGATCGACGGATTCTGCCAGCCCTCATAGATCAGATGTTCGTAGATTTCATCGGAAAGAATCCACACATCGGGGTGCCGGCGCAGCACCTCGGCCAGCGCGCCGATCTGTTCGGCGGTTGCCGCCGCGCCGGACGGGTTGTTCGGATAATTCAGCACCAGCCAGCGCGTGCGCGGGCTGATCGCCGCGGCAAGGCGGTCCGGACCCAGCACAAATCCGTCTTCCTGCGCGCACGCCACTTCCACCACACGCCCGCCGCAGAGCTGGGCGATCAGCCGATAGGCACCGAAATAGGGCGCCGGCAGGATCACCTCGTCGCCCTCGTCGATGGTGGCCATGAAGGCGTTGTAGATCACCTGCTTGCCGCCATTGGCGACCATGATCTCATCGAGCGCGTACTCGAGCCCGTTCTCGCGCGCGAACTTGCGTTGCACCGCCTGCTTCAATGCCGGAGTGCCATCCACCGGCGGGTATTTCGTCTCGCCGCGCAAGGCCGCCGCATGGGCCGCCTCGATCGCGTGCGCCGGAGTGTCGAAATCCGGCTGGCCGATCGACAGCGAGATCACCTGGCGCCCCTGCGCGCGCAGCTCGCGCGCGCGCATCGTCATGGCAATCGTCGCCGATGGCGGCACGCGCGCGAGCCGCGACGCGAGCGGCGGCATCGCCTCAGGTCAGTCCGGCGCAGAAATGCTGGATGCGCCGGCACGCCTCGGTCAGCTTCTCGGTGTCGGTGGCGTAGCTCACGCGCATATAGCCCGGAAACATGAAGGCGGAGCCATGCACCGCGGCGACACCTTCCTCCTCCAGCAGGGTGGCCACGAAATCCTCATCGGTCTCGATCAGCTTGCCGGACCGGCTGGTCTTGCCTATGCAGCCATGCAGAGATGGAAACACATAGAACGCGCCCTCGGGCGTGTTGCAGGTCATGCCCTTCGCCTCGCCGAGCATCCGCACCACCAGGTCGCGCCGCTGCTGATAGGCCGCCACCATCACGCCGATGCTCTCCTGCGGCCCGTTCAGCGCCTCGACCGCCGCGGCCTGCGCGATCGACGTCGCGTTCGACGTCGACTGACCCTGCAACTTGTCCATCGCCTTCACCATCTCCACCGGCGCGCCGCAGAAGCCGATGCGCCAGCCGGTCATCGCATAGGCCTTCGACACCCCGTTCATCGTCACCGTGCGATCGCGCAGACGCGGCTCCACCTCCACGATGGTGGCCGGGCGGAACCCGTCATAGGCAAGCTTGTTGTAGATATCGTCAGTGAAAACCCAGACATGGGGGTGCCGCATCAGCACCTCGGTCAACGCGCGGATCTCGGCCGCGTTATAGGCCGCCCCGGTCGGGTTGCACGGATTGTTGAGCATCAGCCACTTGGTGCGCGGCGTGATCGCCGCCTCCAGCGCCTCGGCACTCATCTTGAATCCCGAATTCTGCCCGGTCGCCACCAGCACCGGCGTGCCCTCGGCCAACGACACGATGTCGGGGTAGCTCACCCAGCAGGGGGTGGGGATGATCACCTCGTCGCCCGGATCAAGCGTTGCCAGCATGCAGTTGAAGATCACCTGCTTGCCGCCGGTGGAGACCATGATCTCCTCGGGCTTGTAGTCGATGCCGTGGTCGCGCTTGAAGCTCGCCGCCACCGCGCGGCGCAGCGCCGGCGTGCCGGGCACGTCGGTATATTTGGTGTCGCCGGCTTCGATCGCCGCGATCGCGGCGGCCTTCACATTGGCCGGCGTGTCGAAATCCGGCTCGCCCACCGACAGGCTGATGATGTCGCGCCCCGCGGCTTTCAGCGCGCGCGCCTTGCCGGTGATCGCCATCGTCTGGCTCGGGCTGATTCGGTTGAGGCGTTCGGCGATCAGGCTCATCGGATGTGCACTCGGCTCCAGTTTGCGGTCGGCGCGCAAACTAGTGCATGTGCGGGTTCGATAGAAGCGCCAAAGACGCGACTACCGCCCCGCGTCGCCGAACCGCGTCAGATCGTCCTGGATCGTCTTTGCCGCCGCGTTGACCTGCCAGATATAAGGCAGCGCGCCCAGCCGCTCGATGATGTCGGGCGGAAAGCCCGGCGGCGGCAGTGCTGTGCGCGCGCCGGCCTGGTCACCCGCGGCCAGATCGTCGGCCGCCGCGAGCAGCCCGTCCAGCATTGTCTGCGACGCCACCGTCGCGCCGATGCCCAACGCGTCGCGCAACCGCCCGCGTGCCAGCAGCAGATCATCGCGGTCACCCGCCGGCACCGCCGCCGCCGGCACCGCGGTCGTGCGCGACCGGTCATGCAGCCGCGCGGCCAGATATTAGACCGCCGCCACCGCGCGCGCCGCCGCCGCCGGTTGCCCGGAGGTGCGCGCCGCATCGGCGAACGCATAGGCCGCAACATCCGCCGCCGCGGCTTCCTGCGAACCGGGCCCGAAGCTGCCCGGGCGCACCCGCGCATCCTCGCTCACCGGCCCGGCGCAGCCCGCCAGCACCAGCAGGACGCCAAGCGCGAGGCAGGTGCGGCTAGACCGCACCAAAATCCGCCCGATAGCGCGCCGCCAGCTCCACATAATGCGCGGTGCCGGCATCGTTATAGGCCACATCCTCATCGCTCAGCAGCCGGGCGAATTTCGCCGGATTGCCTTTCCACAGCTCCCGCCGTCCGATCCGCTTGCCCGGCGGCAGCACCGACCCGCCCGCCAGCATGCCGCCGGCCTCGATCACCGCGCCGTCCATCACCACCGCGCCCATGCCCACGAAGCCGCCGTTCTCGATGGTGCAGGCATGCACGATCGCGCCGTGCCCGATGGTGACATCATCGCCGACGATGCAGGCGAGCGTCTCGCGCGCGACATGCAGGATGCTGCCGTCCTGGATGTTGGTGCGCGCGCCGACGCGGATGAGATTGGTATCGCCGCGCAGCACGCAGCCGAACCACACGCCGCTGTCCGCCCCGATGCTGACATCGCCGATCACCTCCGCGCCCGGCGCCACCCATACGGTCGGGTGCAGCACCGGCCGCTTTGCCTCCAGCCGATAGATCGGGCCATCACCCATGGATCGCCTCCGGCCGCAACAGGCCCGTCATCAACTGGATATTCTGCACCGCCGCCCCCGACGCCCCCTTGCCCAGATTGTCGAGCCGCGCCACCAGCACCGCCTGCCGCCGCGACTCGTTGGCGAACACCCGCAGTTCCAGCAGATCCGTGTCGACGAGCGTGTCGGCCATCAGCGTGCCGGCCGGCTCGGCGTCGCGCACCACCACCTGGGCACAGCCCCGGTAACGGGCGGCCAGCGCTGCATGCAGGTCCGCGCCGGTCGGCCGTCCCGGCAGATCGTCCAGATGCAGCGGCACCGACACCAGCATGCCCTGCGGGAAATGCCCGACCGAGGGCACGAACAGCGGCGACCGGCTGAGCCCGCCATGCAGCGTCATCTCCGGCAGATGCTTGTGCGCGAGCCCCAGCGCATACAGCTCGAACGCCGGCCCACCGGCCGTCTCGTGCGCCGCGATCATCGTGCGTCCGCCGCCGGAATATCCGCTGACCGCGTTGACGCACAGCCGGTGGTCGGCGGCCAGCAGCCCCGCCGCGACCAACGGGCGGATCAGCGCGATCGCCCCGGTCGCGTAGCAGCCCGGATTGGCCACCCGCGCGGCATCGCCGATCAGGCCAGGCTGATCGCGCGTCATTTCAGCGAACCCGTAGGCCCAGGAAGGATCGGTGCGAAACGCGGTGCTCGCGTCGAGGATTTTCGGCGCCGCGTCGCCAAGCCCCTCGATGATCTCCACCGCCTCGATGCTCGCCGCGTCGGGCAGGCACAGCACCACCAGATCCACCGCGCGCATCATCTCCCGCCGCGCCTGCGGGTCCTTGCGGCGCGCGGGATCGATGCTGAGCAGCGTGATCCGCGGCAGCGCGCGCAGACGCTGCTGGATGCCCAGCCCCGTCGTGCCCGCCTCGCCATCGATGAAAACGCTCGTCATACCCGCCACGAAGCCCACCTGACCAAAAAACCCGTTGGAATAGGTATGCCGCCCCCCGGCGTCAGGCAAGCGCGCCAAATGAAAAGGGCGGCCCCGTGAGGCCGCCCTGATCCTGCGAAACCGGCTTGCGCGACCCCGCGCCGTCGTTCAGCGCTTGCTGAACTGGTAGCTGCGCCGGGCCTTCGCCTTGCCGTATTTCTTGCGCTCCACCGTGCGGCTGTCGCGGGTGAGGAACCCCGCCAGCTTGAGGATGCCGCGCAGCTCCGGCTCGTAATAGGTGAGCGCGCGGCTGATGCCGTGGCGCACCGCGCCGGCCTGGCCCGACAGCCCGCCACCGGCGACGGTGCAGAACACGTCGAACTGGTTATAGCGGTCCGAGATCAGGAACGGCTGGGTGATCAGCATCCGCAGCACCGGACGAGCGAAATACTGCCCGACCTTCTTGCCGTTGACGATGATCTCGCCCTTGCCCGGCTTGATCCACACCCGCGCGGAGGCATCCTTGCGGCGCCCGGTGGCATAGGAACGGCCGAGTGCGTCACGCTTGGCCTCGCGCTTGGGCGCAGCCTCGGCGGTGGCGGCGATCGCGCCGGTGGCGGCCAGATCCTTCAGATCCGCGAGGCTGTGGGTGGTCTGGGTTCCGGACATGCTCAGATCCTCGTGTTCTTGCGGTTCAGCGCGGCAACGTCGAGCGCCTGCGGCGCCTGACCGGCATGGGGATGCTCACCGCCGGCATAGACATGCAGATTCTTCATCTGCTGGCGCTGCAACGGCCCGCGCGTGATCATGCGCTCCACCGCCTTCTCGATCACCCGCTCGGGATGACGGCCGGCCAGAATCTCACCCACCGAACGGCCCTTGATGCCGCCCGGATAGCCGGTGTGGTAATAGAACACCGACTGCTCGGTCTTCTTGCCGGTGACCCGCACCTTCTCGGCGTTGACGATCACCACATGGTCCCCGCAATCGACATGCGGGGTGAATTGCGGCTTGTGCTTGCCGCGCAGACGCTGCGCGACCAATGAAGCAAGCCGGCCGAGAACCAGGCCGTTGGCGTCGATCAGCACCCAGTTCCTGGTGACCTCCGCGGGTTTGAGCGAGACGGTGGTCTTCATGCGAAGGCTTCCTTGTACCTGTTCCCGCCAGCTCCGGCGGACGGGCGCAGATACGCGCAGCCCCCTCCCACGTCAAGCCTTTTGCCTTGTGGTATCATAATACCACAGCCTCAGACGGCGCCGCCGAGCCGCCGTTCCGCCGCCGCCAGCGCCTCGGGCGTGTTGATGTTGGCAAACCAATCCCCCGCCGCGGCAAACCCCACCTCGCGACAGCCGACCCCGGCCAGCGCCACCGCGCCGCCGCCGCCTTCCAGCCGCGCGCGCACCGCCGCCGCTGCCGCCAGCGGCCACAGCGCGACCAGGTGATGCACCCGCCCGCCGCACACCGCGACCGAGGGCGCGGGCGCCAGCCGCGACACGAGATCATCGGGAAAAAACGGCGTGTCCACCGGCATCGACAGCATCGCCTCCGCGCCGATAGATGCCGCCCACTCCAGCCCGGCGAGCAGGCCTGCCAGCGGCCCGCGCCCGGCAAACGCGCCATCGTCCAGAATCGGCAGCCCCGGCACGTACGGCGCGAGCACCCCCCGGCCGGAGATCGCCAGCGCGCCGACCTGCGGGGCGAGCCTGGCGACGACATGGGCGATCAGCGGGCGGCCACCAAGCCGCAACAGCGCCTTCTCGACGCCGCCAAAGCGCCGTCCGGACCCGCCGGCGAGGACCAGCCCGGCGATCATCGCCGTTCGGAATTCAACATAAGGGAAACGCTGGGGCGAACGATGGGGCTCGAACCCACGACAT
>DAHWBL010000199.1 GCA_027323595.1 Acetobacteraceae bacterium
AACGGCTTCACGATCACCATGATCACGATGACCACCATCAGCGCCGCCGGCACCTCGTTCATGATGCGGTAGAAACGCTGCGGCCGGCGATTGGCGTCCGCCAGAAAGGCCCGGCGCCAGCCGCCCATCGCGCCATGCGCGCCGGTCAGCGCCAGCACGCAGAGCAGCTTCACATGGAACCACCCGTCGCTCCATTGCATGCTGCCCGGCGTCAGCACCAGCAGGATGCCAAATCCCCAGGAGGCCAGCATCGCCGGCGTCATGATCTGCTTGTAGAGCCGCCGTTCCATCACCTTGAAACGCTCGCTCTCCCGCGACCCCGGCACGACATCGCAATGATAGACGAACAGCCTGGGCAGATAGAGCTGGGCCGCCATCCAGGCGATGATCGCCATCACGTGGAACGCCTTGATCCAGGGATACAAACTCGCCAGCGCCTCGATTTTCACTGATCTCTCCGCAAATGTCGGGGTCCGTGGCGCATCGCCACGTCGAGCAGGCCGGCGAGTTCGCCCAGGTCATGGATCACCCGCGCGCCGAGCCCGGCCAGCGCCGCGCCGTCATCATGCCGGGCGAGCCCGACGCAAACCATGCCGGCGGCCGCCGCGGCACTGACACCGGGGACGGAATCCTCCACCACCAGGCAGCGCTCCGGCGGCACCGCGTTCGCCGCCGCCGCGGCCAGAAACAGGTCCGGCGCCGGCTTGCCCCGGCCGACATCGGCGGCGGCATGGATGCGCGCGCCGACCAGCCCGGCAAGCCCGGTCACCGCGAATTTCGCCGCCATCTCGCGCCGGCTGGAATTGGAGGCGACACACCAGGCCAGTCCGCGCCGGTCGGTGGCCAGCAGGGTTTCGCGCGCCCCCGGCACCGGCTCGGCCTCGGTGCTCATCGCCAGCATGAACCGCTCCGCCAGCTGGTCGAGCCAGCCATCCGGCACCGTGCCGACCCGTGCCTGCACCAGCGGCAGCGCGTCGCGCAGCGTCATGCCGGTGAACAGGCGAAAACATTCCGCCGGGCTGATCGCCCAGCCCAGCTCACCCAGCGCCGCCGAGGCGACGCGGCTGGCCACCGGCTCACTGTCCACCAGCACCCCGTCGCAATCGAAAATCACCAGTTCCAAACTCATCGATGCGGGCAATCCAGATGCGCCGCCGGGCACAGCCGCCCGCCATCCTGGCTGCACAGCCCCGGACCGCGCGCCACCGCCGCGCGCACGATGCCGGCGAGCGCCGCGATGAAGCCGGGGTCGGCGTTGGGCGCGGGCACCCGCCAATAGCCAGGCACCCCGCGCCGCACGGCAAGATCGCGATATTCGATGTCCAGCTCGACCAGGGTTTCGGAATGGTCGGACACGAAGGCGATCGGCATCACCACCAGCCCCACGCCCGCGTCGGCGGCCGCGCCGATTTCATGTTCCGTGCTGGGATCAAGCCATTTCTGCGGAGTGGCGCGCGACTGGTAGCACACGCGCCAGTCCAGATCGGGTTCGCCCAGCGCGCGCGCCACCGCCTCGGCGGTGCGCTCGATCTGCATCTGATACGGATCGCCCTTGCGCACGATGATCTCGGGCAGCCCATGCGCCGAGAACAGCACCCGCAACGCCAGTCCAGGTGCGGCCGCGCGCGCGCTGGCCAGGCTGTCGCGCAGCAACGCGGCAAGGGCTGCGATGACGCCCGGATCGGTCGGCCAGCAGCACAAGGTGGTCACCGGCGCGACCAGCCCCACCCGGGCCGCCGCCTCGCGCCAGTCACTGAGAGAACTTCCTGTCGTGGTCGTTGAAAAATGCGGATAGAGCGGCAACAGCACCACCCGGTCCGGCCGCCACGCGGCGAGCGCGCGGGCCGCTTCCTCGGCGAACGGATGCCAATAGCGCATGGCGATGAAGCAGCGCGTGTCATATCCGCCAAGGGCCGCGGCAAGGGCCGCGCCCTGCGCCTGGGTCAGCTCCAGCAGCGGCGATTTGCCGCCGATCAGCGCATAATTCTCCGACGCCGGCGCCACCCGCTTGCGCGCGATGATCTGCGCCAGCAACGGACGGATGAACGCGGGCACGCGCAAAATCGCCGGATCGCGAAACAGGTTCAGCAGAAACGGCTTGACCGATTCCATGCTGTCCGGACCACCAAGATTGAACAGCACCACACCAAGCCGGCCACCCGGCGGCAGCGCCGGATCATCCATGTCAGCCATGTCGGATGATGTCGATCAGCCGTGTGACATGCTCGATCGGGGTCTGCGGCACGATGCCGTGGCCCAGATTGAAAATATGCGGCCGCCCACGCAGCGCGCCCAGCACTGCGCGCGCCTCGCCGGCCAATGCGTCACCACCACCCAGCAATGCCAGTGGATCGAGATTTCCCTGCAACGCGACCGTCTGGGGCACCAGACTTGCCGCCACCGCCGGATCGGTCGCGGTGTCGATGCCGATCGCGTTCACCCCGGTCGCCACATAGGCGCCGAGCATGGTGCCGGCCAGGCGCGGAAACCCGATGATCGGCAGGCCCGGCCAGCTCGCTCGCAGCGTGGCCACGATCCGGCGCGTGGGTTCCACCACATGCCGGCCAAACAGGCTCGGCGGCAGCACCCCCGCCCAACTGTCGAACAGCATCAGCACCTGCGCGCCGGCGCGTGCCTGTGCGTCCAGATAGGCGATGGTGGCATCGGTGAGCCGATCGATCAGTGCGGCGAACAATGCCGGATCGGTCCAGGCCATGGTGCGGACCCGGGCGAAATCCTTCGAGCCGCCGCCCTCGACCATGTAGCACGCCACCGTGAACGGGCTGCCGGCGAAGCCGATCAGCGGCACGCTGTCGGGCAACCCGGCCCGCACCAGCCGCACCGTCTGCATGATCGGCGCGGTGCGTTCGGCCAGCCCCGCGAGATCGAGCCGGTCCACCTCCGCGCGGCTGGTCAGCCTGGGCAGCACCGGCCCCTCGCCCTCGGCGAAGCGCAACCCCCAGCCCAGCCCGTATGGCAGCATCAGAATGTCGCTGAACAGGATCGCCGCATCCATGCCAAACCGGCGGATCGGCTGGAGCGTCACCTCGGCGGCGAGCGTGGGTGCGAGGCACAGCGAGACGAAATCCCCCGCGGTGGCGCGCACCTCCCGATATTCCGGCAGATAGCGGCCGGCCTGGCGCATCAGCCACACCGGCGGCGGCCAGACGCTCTCGCCGGCGAGCACACGCAGCAACGGCGCGATGGAGACGGACCCGGAAGTTTTCATACAGGCTACCTAACAGAGAAAAGAATCGAGAAAAGAGTGGGAGTCGTAGTTGGGGGTGTGAAACACGGGGTACCCATTTCGCACCGGCCGCCAGGACGATCCATCCACAGAAGAAATCATATACAACTATCTGATAAACCAAGATAAATCAATGTTGTCCCTGCGGCCGTCCACTGTCATCGGTTTGTCATCCCGCCGCACCCACTTATCCCCGCACCCGGTGCGCTGATCGCCCGGCCCGCACGACAAACCGACTTATCCCCGCTATCCTCGCACCCATGAGCCAGAACCGGATCAATCTTCACCTCGTCTCCGACGCCACCGGCGAGACCCTCAACGCCATCGCCCGGGCGACGGTGGTGCAGTTCGAGCATGTCTCGATCGTCTATCATCGCTGGTCGCTGATCCGCACCCGCTTCCAGCTGCATCGGGTGATGGAGGGCATCGAATCCGAGCCCGGCCCGGTGCTGTCCACCCTGCTCGACCAGGCACTGCGCGGCGAATTGCAGACCACCTGCGAGCGTCTGGGCGTCAGCATCGTCAATGTGCTCGACCCGGTGCTGAGCATGTTGCAGGAACAGATCGGTGAGAAGGCATCGGCGCGGCCGGGCCGGCAATATGTTCTGGATGCGGATTATTTCCGCCGCATCGACGCCATCCATTACGTGCTCGCCCATGATGACGGCCAGTCCGCCGCGGGCCTCGCCGAGGCCGATGTCATCCTGGTCGGCGTGTCGCGCAGCTCCAAGACCCCGACCTGCTTTTATCTGGCCAATCGCGGCATCAAGGCGGCCAACATCCCGCTGGTGCCCGGCACGCCCGACCCGCCGGGGCTGGTCAACCCAAAATGCCCGGTGATCGGGCTGACCATCGACCCGCAGGCATTGATCGAAATCCGCCGCCATCGCCTCACCATGATCGCCCACGGCGCGCCACCACCGCCAACCAGCAGCCAGAGCAGCTACGTCGATGTCGAGGCGGTGAA
>DAHWBL010000238.1 GCA_027323595.1 Acetobacteraceae bacterium
ATCACCGAGGCCACCTGCGGCACCGCGAAAGAGGTGCGCACGATATAGGGCGAGGCATTGGTGATCGAGGAGGTCGCGGCCCCCATCACCACCAGCGGCACCTTGGCCTGGGTAGCGAGCGGCGCGCAGGCCAGCGCGAGCGGAGTGAGGCCCATGCCGGCGAGCACCTGCACATGCTCGTTGACGATCAGCTCCTGCGCCAGGCGCTTGGTGGTATCGGGCACCGAGCCATCGTCTTTGATGATCAGCTCGATCTTTTTGCCGGCAACCATGTCGCCATGCTGGGCCATGTAGAGTTTGGCGGCGCCGGCATGCTCCTCGCCGGTGGAGGCGAACGGGCCGGTGAGCGGCGTGATCAGCCCGATGCGCACGATGTCATCGGCGCGGGCACGGCCAGCGAGGATCGCCGGCGCGGCGACGGCGGTGGCGGCGAGCAGTTGGCGGCGCGTGGTCATGTCGTTTCCCCAGGGGATAAGGTTGTTATTGCACCAGTATACGGCATCGCCGGCCGGTTTGAAAGCGACCCGCGCGCTGGATCGCGCGGGTGCTTTGGCGTAGGCAGGACGCCGATCGGGAGGGTGCGATGGGACGGGTGCTGGGTCTGCTGATCGGGTGGTTTTGCGTTTCCGCGGGGTTTCACATGATTGATACGGTTTCGGCACAACCTGCTTTGGCGCAGATGCTCGCGCCGGGCGGCACGTTGCGGGTCGGCGTGGTGCGCGCGCCACAGGCGGGGGTGTTTTTCGTCGCCACCGACGCCGCCGGGGCGCCGCATGGCGTGACGGTCGATCTAGCGACCGCGCTTGGCCGGCATCTGGGGGTGCCTGTGCGGTTCAGCGTGTTTCCCAACAGCGGCGAATGCACCGACGCGGTGGCCGCCGGCGCGGTGGATGTGGCGTTCATGCCGGTGGACCCGGCGCGCGCCGCGCGGGTGGCCTTCGGTCCGGGCTATTACGTGCTGGAAAGCACCTATCTGGTCAGCGCCGCCTCGGGCATCACCAGCCTCGCGGGTGTGGACCGGGCCGGCGCGCGGGTGGTCGGCATCGCCGATACCACCACCATCCGTGCGTCGGCGCGAAGCCTCACGCAAACCTCGCCGATCGCCTCGCGCGGAGTGGATGAGGCGATCGCGATGATCCGCGACGGACGGGCGGACGCGCTGGCGTTGTCACGCGACAGTCTCAACCAGATACTGCCCACGGTGCCGGGTGGGCGGATCGTCGATGGCGGGTTCCAGCAGACCGTTGTTTCGATCGCGGTGCCGCCGGGTCGCCCGGCGGCGCTGGCGGAGGCGAGTGCCTGGATGGAGCGTGCGAAACAGGATGGCACGGTGCGGCGCGCGTTCGATGCGGTGGGGCTGTCGGGCGAGGCGGTGGCGCCGTAGCCAACGGGTGGACAGGGGCGCATCGATCGGCGTTCATGACTGCTTCGATATCGGAACGTCTTTGCCGCCACGCGGCAAGGTCAGGCCGATCAGCACCGGCATCGCCAGCAGCACCAGCGGAAACTGCAACAGCAGTCCCGAGATGATAGCGATCGCCAGAGGCTGTTGAATGGCCGAGCCCTGACCCAGTGCCAGGGCCAGCGGCAGCAGCGTCAGGATCGCCGCCAGAGTGGTCATGCTGATCGGGCGCAGGCGGTTGGCGCTGGCCGCGCGCAGGGCCGCGCGCGGGTCCATCGCGCGGGCCAGTTCGATGTATTCGGACACGTAGAAAATCGCCATCTCGGTGCCGATGCCGATGATCATCGTCATCCCCATCAGCGCGGTGATGTTCAGCTCCACCCCGGTCAGCCACAGCCCGGTGAAAACCGCCGTGGTCGACAGCAGCGAGCAGCCGATGATGACCACCGGCAACCAGAATTTCTCATACAGGAACAGCAGCAGAATGAACTCCGCCACCAGTGCCGCGGCGAACACGCGGGCCAGGCCGGCGAAGGCGATCTGCTGCTGCTGATAAAGTCCGCCAAGCTCGTAGCGCACGCCTGGCGCCAGCACACCGGGCTTTGCCAGCACCGCGCGCACGTCGGCCACCGCCGCGCCCAGGCCGCGCCCCTCGATCCGCGCGGTGACGGCCAGCATCGGTTGCAGATTGTCGCGCTCGATTTCGGCCTGTCCGGTTACCGTCACCAGATCGGCGACACGGCCGAGCGGCAGCACATGGCCATCGGGCGCGCGGATTGGCAGCGCGGCGAGATCATCACGGCGCATCGACGAAGCATCGGGCAGTCGCACGCGCACGCCGATCTGTTTGGTGGCCTGCGGCAATTGCGTTGCCACCACGCCGCTGAGTGCCGCGTCCACCGCCTGCGCGACGGCATCAGGCGTCAGTCCCTCGATCGCCGCGCGCACCGGATCGACGCGCACATCGAGCGCATCGCCGGACAGTCTGACGCCGCTTTTCACTTCCACCACGCCGTCGATCTTTTCGATCGCGGCCGCGATCCCGCGGGCCTGCGACGCAAGAGGCGCGGGGTCGGTCGCGTAAAGCTTGATCTCGAT
>DAHWBL010000081.1 GCA_027323595.1 Acetobacteraceae bacterium
CGCAGGAGCGACGATTTCCTGATCATCGCCCGCACCGATTCGCGCACCAATCTTGGCCTTGACGAGGCGATCCGCCGCGGCAAGCTTTTCGCGAAGGCTGGCGCGGACGTCGTCTTCGTCGAGAGCCCCGAGAGCGAGGACGAGATGATGCGCATCGGCCAGGAGATCGACGCACCGCTTTTCGCCAACATGGTGGAGGGCGGCCGCACACCGATCCTGCCGGCCGGGCGTCTGGCGGAGCTGGGGTATTCGATCGCGATTTATCCGGCGATCGGCTTCCTGGCGGCTTCGGCGGCGTTCGAGCGGGTCTACACGCATCTTCTGCAAAACGGCGACAGCAACGCGCTGCCGCCCAGCGAAACCTATGGCTTCGAACGGCTCTGCGAATTGATGGGCTTCGCGGATGTCTGGGAGTTCGAGAAGGTCTGGGCGAAGCGCGCGGAGGAGATGAAGTTGTTTCCAGCAATGCGGGAAGGGGATTAGCGCAAATGGGCGATGTATTGGCATGGCGCAAGAAGTTCGCGGTGATGGGGCCCTCGACCAACACCATCGTGCAACCGGATTTCGACGATCTGCGGCCCGCCGGCGTCACCAACCATTATAGCCGCATCTACACGCCCAACGCGAAC
Organism: Acetobacteraceae bacterium; assembly: GCA_027323595.1. Classification (GTDB taxonomy): domain Bacteria; phylum Pseudomonadota; class Alphaproteobacteria; order Acetobacterales; family Acetobacteraceae; genus CAIVDX01. The sequence goes on from DAHWBL010000081.1 coordinate 630, forward strand.
GCGGTCAGCAACGACAGCTTCATGAGCGGCGCGCGGCTCATCGGCGACAACACCATCGATGCGGTCAACAATGTCATGACATGCTCGCCGGACTATCTGGTGATGGGCATGTCGGCGGTGACCTTTTTCGACGGCATCAAGGGTGCCGATAAATTTCGCGACACCGTCAGCGAGGCGAGCGGTGGCCTTGGCGTGAGCTGCGGCTCGCATTCCTGCGCGGCCGCGCTGGAAGCCTATGGCGGCATCAAGAAGATCGCGTTCTTCTCGCCCTATTTCCCGACCGCCAATGCCGAGGTGCGCCGCTTCTTCGAGGAGTGCGGCTATGAGACGGTGCGCGACAAGCCGCTGCGGTGCAAAAGCTGGCTTGCCATCGCCGAAGTGACGACCGAGGTGTGCCGCGACACCATCCGTGAGCTCGACGGCGACGATGTCGACGCGATCATCCAGGTTGGCACCAATCTCAGCATGATCCGCTTCGCGGCCGCCGCCGAGATGTGGCTCGGCAAGCCGGTCATCGCCATCAACACCGCGACCTACTGGCACGCGCTGCGCACCTGCGGCATCAAGGATCGCATCGAAGGCTTCGGACGCCTGCTGGAAGAGTTCTGATCCGCCGCGGGCTTTAGCGGTCACCGCGACCGAACTCGGACGAAGCCGGGGCGGTTCATCCTGTTCGGCCATCCTCCGTGATTGACAGCGATCCGCGTCTGTGTCCATGCTCCGTCATGAATACGGATCAGCGTTCCGATCAGCGGAACAAGTCTGACGGGCAGGATGCGCCGCGGTCGGACGCGGCGGGGGGAGCAAACGATGTCGAGGCACTTGCCTCCGTCACGGCTGTCTTGCAGATGATCGAGTTGCTCGCGGCATCGTCGCGGCCGCTGGCGCTCACCGCCATCGCCCGCACATTGGGGCTGTCGAAGGCGCGTGCCTGGCGCAACCTGCACAGCCTCGTCGTCCATGGCTACGCGCGCCAGGACAGCGAGACCGATCGCTATGAAATCGGCAGCAAGCTGATGATGCTTGGAGAGTCCGTGCGCGAGCGCTTTGGCATCGTGGGTGCGGCGCGTCTGGAATTGGCTGCATTGCGTGACGCGACCGGCCACGCGGCCAGCCTGTCCGCGCTGGTGGGCGGCGTGCTCACCGTGCTCGACATGGTGCAGGGGCGCACGATCATCGAGTTCGGTGTCCGGCCCGGCAGCCATCTGCCGCTGCATTGTTCGGCGCATGGCCATGTCGCGCTGGCCTTCGGTCCGCCTGGTCTGATCGACACGCTGCTGGGTGCGCCGCTGGAGGCATGGACCGCGCACACCATCATCGATCCGGCGCAGTTGCGTCGCCGGGTCGCGATGGTGCGGCGCCAGGGCTGGGCGACCGCCGACGGCCAGGTGCTGATCGGGGTGAACACCCTGGCCGCGCCGGTGCGCGACCATCGTGGCGAGTTCGCCGGCGCCGTTGCCGTTGTCGGCGCCTCGCAGTTCATCCACAGCCGGCCGTCAGAGTCGCTGATCACACAGGTAACCGATGCCGCCGTGCGCATCTCGCGCCGTCTTGGCTGGGGAGGCGCGCCGACATGACCTATTCGCTTGCCGTCGATATCGGCGGAACCTTCACCGATGTCGTGTTGCGCGGGCAGGGCCGGCTGGTCGTCGATAAGACGCTGACCACGCATCACGATCTGCTCGAAGGATTTTTCTCCGCGGTCCACTCGGTGCTGCGCAAGGCGAAGCTCGCGCCGCGCGATATCGACGGCGTGGTGGTGCACGCGACCACCGTTGTCACCAATGCCCTGATCGAGCGCAAGGGGCCAAGCACCGCGCTGATCGTGACCAACGGGTTTCGCGATATCCTGAGTATCCGCAACGAACATCGCTATGAGATGTTCGACCCGCAGATCGAGTTTTCCGAGCCGTTGATCCCGCGTGCGCTGACCTTCGGCATCGCCGAGCGCACCTTGGCGGACGGCGAGGTGCTGGTGCGGGTCGACGGTGCCGAGGTTGGCGAGCTTGCCAAGGCCCTTGTTGCGCGCGGCGTGGCTTCCGTCGCGGTCTGTCTGCTCAATTCCTATCGCAACCCCGCCAACGAGCAACGGGTGGGTGAAATTCTCACCGCCGCCGCGCCGGGGCTGTATGTCACCTTGTCATCCTCGGTGGCGCCGCAGATCCGCGAATATCCGCGCGCCTCGACCGCGGCGGTGAACGCATACACCATGCCGATCACCGAGCCCTATCTGCGCGGTCTGGCCGAGCGACTGCGCGCCGAGGGCATCGGCAACCGGCCGTTGATCATGCTGAGTTCTGGCGGCGTGATCGGCGCGCAGGTTGCCGCCCGCAACCCGGTGCGGATGATCGAAAGCCGCCCGGCCGCCGGTGCATTGGCGGCGACGCATTTCGCCGAACGTCTTGGCCTGTCACGGCTTTTGTCGTTCGATATGGGCGGAACCACGGCGAAGGCATGCCTGATTGAGGATCGTAAGCCGCTGGTGACCGGCACGTTCGAGGTGGATCGCAAATACCGATTCTGCGAAGGCAGCGGCATGCCGCTGACCATTCCCTCCATCGACATGATCGAGATCGGCGCCGGCGGCGGCAGCATCGCGCATGTCGATGATCTGGGCCTGCTGAAGGTCGGGCCGCACAGTGCCGGTTCCGCGCCAGGTCCGGCCTGCTACGGTCGCGGCGGCACCGCGCCGACCGTGACCGATGCCGATCTGGTGCTTGGCCTGCTGGACGCCGACAATTTTCTCGGCGGCGACATGAAGCTTGATCTGCCGGCGGCGCGCGGCGCGATCGAGCGCCTTGGCGCGGAGCTTGGCACGACGCTCGCGCAGACCGCGGCGGGCATCTATCGCATTGTCGCAGAGACCATGGCCTCCGCGGCGCGCGCGCATGCGACCGATCGCGGCGTTGATTTTCGTGGCCTGCCGTTGCTTGCCTTTGGTGGCGCGGGCCCCGTGCATGCCTGCGCGGTGGGTGCGTTGTTGCAGAGCGAATCAGTGATTTTCCCGCCCGAGGCCAGCGTGCTGTCGGCGTTCGGCACGTTGGTCACGCCGGTTCGCATCTACCTCGTGCGCAGTGCGCTCGGCCGGCCGGATGATCTGGACTGGACGCTGGTCGATGCGGTCCTGGCCGAGATGGTGGACGAGGCCGACCTGGCGCTGGCCGAGGCGGGTTGTCGGCGGGAGGATACGAGCCTTCGTTTCGGTGCGGACCTGCGCTATTTCGGTCAGCAGAACGAGGTGACGATCACCTTTGTGTCTGACCCGCGCGAAAGCCATGATGCAGCCCTGATCAGGCGAATTTTCGAGACGGCCTATCTCGCGCAATATGGGGTTCTGCCTTCGCATGTTCCGGTGGAGATCGTCAGTTGGCGGCTGACCGCGACGGGGCCCGACCATTCTATTATGGTATCGCAACCGAAATCGACGCGAACCGGTGCCGCCAGCAGGACGCGGCGCGTGTCGCTGTGGGGGGGCGAGCAGGAGGTGGCGGTGCATGATCGTGGCGATCTGCCGATCGGCGGGCATCTCGCCGGCCCTGCGATTATCGAGGAACGTGAGACCACGATTGTCTTGCCGCCGGGGTGGCATGCGGTGGTAAACGAGATCGGGTGCATCGTGGCGCGGCGGGACGAGCAGGTCGAGTTGGCGGGGCGGGGGTAGACGATGATGGACGGCATCGAACTGGAAATTCTGTGGTCCAACCTGATCGGCATCGTCACCGAACAGTCCAAGGCGTTGCAGCGCATCGCGTTCAGCCCGATCGTGCGCGAGGCTGGCGATCTTGCCACCGCGTTGTTCGACGCGCGCGGCCGCATGGTGGCGCAGGCGACCACCGGCACGCCGGGCCACATCAATTCGCTGGGGGCCGCGGGCGCCACGCTCGCAGGGCGTTTCCATAATTCGTTGCGGCCGGGCGATGTTGTCATCACCAATGATCCATGGATTTCCGCGGGGCATTTTTTTGACATCACCATCTTCTCGCCCGTGTTCAAGGATGATCGGAT
>DAHWBL010000082.1 GCA_027323595.1 Acetobacteraceae bacterium
GGCCTCGCCTTCGCCAGCGAACCCGCCGCGCTGATCTCCGCCGGCCTCGCGCTCGCCGCCGCCGCGCCGCCCCCGGGGGCCGCGGTGCTGGAGGCGCTCGCCGCGGCACTCGCCCATCGCGGCCCGGACGGCAGCGGCCACGCCACCGTCGGGCGGGTGGCGCTGGTGCACACGCGCCTGGCCATCATCGACCTCATCGGCGGCGACCAGCCCCTGTTCGCCGGCGCGGCGGCGCTGGTCGCCAACGGCGAAATCTACAACGATCCCGCGCTGCGCGCCGCCATGGCGGACCATGTGTTTTCCACCGGCAGCGACTGCGAATCCCCGCTGCATCTGTGGCTGCGCGACGGCCCCGGCTTCGCGCAGCATCTGCGCGGCATGTATGCCATCGCGCTGCATGACCGCGCCCGCCGCGAGCTGGTGCTCAGCCGCGACCGCTTCGGCATCAAGCCGCTCTACATCGCCCAGATCGAGGGCGGCATCGCCTTCGCCAGCGAACCCGCGGCGCTGATCTCCGCCGGCCTCGTCAAGCCACGGCTGCGCGCCACCGCCCGCGACGAGCTGCTCCAGCTCGGCTTCACCACCGGCGCGGAGACCATCTTCCAGGGCATCTCGCGGGTGCTGCCCGGCGAGACCCTGATCGCGCGCGACGGCGCCATCATCGAGCGCCACCAGCTCGCCCCGATCCCGCCCGGCCCGCCGCTGCCAATCGACGAGGACGCCGCACTCGACCGGCTCGACGCGGCCTTGACCGACAGCGTCACCGCGCATCAGCGCAGCGACGTGCCGTTCGGCATGTTCCTCTCCGGCGGCATCGATTCCGCCGCCATCCTGGCGCTGATGGCGCGCATCAACACCGACAAGGTGCTCGCCTTCACCGCCGGCTTCGACGCGCCGGGAGCCGCCGATGAGCGCGCCCAGGCCGCCGCCCTGGCCCGCAGCGTGGGCGCGCGGCACGAGACCATCGAGGTGAACGAGGCGATGGTCTGGCAACACCTGCCCCGCATCGTCGCCGACATCGACGACCCCACCGCCGACTACGCCATCATCCCCACCTGGTTTCTCGCCCGGCGCGCCCGCCAGGATGTGAAGGTGGTGCTGTCGGGCGAGGGCGGCGACGAGATTTTCGCCGGCTATGGCCGCCAGCGCGCGGCGATGCGCCCGATCTGGCTGGGCGGGCGGGCGATGCGCGGCAAGGGCAGCTTCGACCGCGTCGATGTGCTGCGCGCCCGCCCGCCGGCCTGGCGCGACGGCTTCGCCGCCGCCGAACGCGCCGCGGCGGTCGGGCGCACGCGCCTCGCCGCCGCGCAGGCCACCGACATCGCCGACTGGCTGCCCAACGACCTGCTCACCAAGCTCGATCGCTGCCTGATGGCGCACGGGGTGGAGGGCCGCGTGCCGTTCCTCGACCCCGCCGTGGTCGCCGCCGGCTTCACCCTGCCCGACGCGCTGAAGGTGCGGCGCGGCCTGGGCAAATATCTGCTGCGCCGCTGGCTGGAGCGCGCCATGCCGGCCGCCCGCCCGTTCGCCCCCAAGCAGGGCTTCACCGTGCCGGTCGGCGCCTGGATCGCCGGCCAGGGCGCGCGGCTGGGCCAGCTCGTCGCCGCCCAGCCAGGCGTCAACGAGATCGCCGCGCCCGAGCGGGTGGTGGCATTGTTCCAGACCGCCGAGCGACGCGGCCACGCCATCGCGGCATGGACCTTGCTGTTCTACGCGCTGTGGCACCGCCACCACATGCTCGGCGCGCCCACCGACGGCGACGTGTTCGACTGTCTCGCCACGCGATAGAGGGGCCCATGTCCGACCAGCGCCGCGCCAGCATCGCCCGCCTCGCCGCCGACCTCGTGGCCGTGGACAGCCGCAGCTTCGTCTCCAACCTGGCGGTCGCGCACATCGTCGAGGCACAGCTCGACGGCTTCGAGATCGAGCGGCTGGACTGGACCGAACCTTCCGGCATCGCCAAGCGCGCGCTGGTGGCCCGGCGCGGTCGCGGCGGGCTGGCCCTGTCGGCGCACATGGACACCGTGCCCGCCACCGGCTGGACCGAGGCCCCGTTCGACCCGCGCATCGACGCCCAGGGCGTCATGCACGGGCTGGGCAGCGCCGACATGAAGGGCCCGCTCGCCGCCATCATCCATGCCGCCCGCGCGCTGCCCGACACGGTGCCGGTCAGCCTGCTGATCACCACCGACGAGGAAACCTCCAAGGAGGGCGCGCGCCGCATCGCCCGCGATTGCGTGCTGCTGCGTGACCGCCCGCCGGTGGGCATCATCATCGCCGAGCCGACCGGCATGCGCCCAGTGCGCGGCCATCGCGGCAGCTATGATTTCGTCGCCACCGCCACCGGCATCCAGGCGCACAGCTCCACCGGAATCGGCCGCAACGCCAACTGGGAATTGCTGCCGTTCCTGGCCGAGATGCGCGCCCTGCAGCAAATGCTGCGCGACAGCCCGGCCTGGCAGGACCCCGACTACACGCCAACCTTCTGCGATCTCAACCTGGTCATCGACAACCACGGCACCGCGTCCAACGTCACCGTGGGCCGCGCCACCGCGACGCTGAAATTCCGCTTCAGCCGCCGCATCGACGCCGACGCCATCGCCGAGCGGGTGCGCGAGGCCGCCGCCCTGTGCGGGGTGGCGCTGGAGGTGCAGGCCGAGGCCAGACCACCGGAACTGCCGGCCAGCCATCCGCTGGTGCAACGATGCGAAAAAATCACCGGCGCGCCAGCCGAAACCGCGCCCTACGGCACCGACGCCACCGAGCTGCAAGCCATCGCCCCCTGCGTGATCCTGGGGCCCGGAGACATCGCCACCGCCCACACCCCGCACGAACGAGTAAGGCTCAATGATCTCGCGGATTCGGTGGATGTGTTCATGAAACTCGCGGAATCCATCGCCGCGGACCCGACCTAGCCAGCCCCCACAAGACGCCAAAATAAAAAAAGTTCTTTGTTGGTGTGGACGGCCCCACGGCATCGGGTGCCAATATTGGGTCGAAGCGCTCGGCGAGTTCCGATATTCTCAGCCCTTCCGGGGAGTTGTGGACCGCGGAGAGCATCGCGAGAGTCTGTCCCAGGGACGACTTCTTGGCGGTCAGGGGAAAGT
>DAHWBL010000274.1 GCA_027323595.1 Acetobacteraceae bacterium
CGAGATCGGCATCGCCACCGGACGCATCCATGCGCGCGGCCCGGTGGGCGTGGAACAGCTCACCACCTACCGCTATCTGGTGACCGGCCACGGCCAGGTGCGGCCCTGAGCGCGCCCGCGCGGTTCGGAGATGTGCCCTGAGCGCGCCGGCCCGGTTCGGCGACCGGCGCGCCGTGCGCGTCGGGCTGCTCGGCGGCTCGTTCAACCCCGCCCATGACGGCCATCGCCATGTCGCCGATCTCGCCCGTCGGCATCTGCGCCTTGACGAAGTGTGGCTGCTGGTCTCGCCGGGCAATCCGCTCAAGGACGGTGCGGCGATGGCCCCGCTGTCCAAACGTCTCGCCTCGGCGCGCCGCCTCGTCGATGGCCGCCGGCTGATCGCCACCGATATCGAGCGCCATCTGGGCACCCGCTACACCATCGACACGCTGCGGGCGCTGCGCCGAAGGTTCCCGCGCACCCGCTTCGTGTGGCTGATGGGCGCCGACAATCTGGCGCAACTGCCGCGCTGGCGACGCTGGCACGCCATTGCCGCCACGATGGGCTTTGCCGTGCTGCCGCGACCCTCCTACAATCGCTGCGCGCTGGCGGGCCAGGCCGCACGCCGCCTGCGTCACGCGCGCCACCCGGCGCGCGCGGCCACGGTGCTGGCCAGGCTCGCGCCGCCGGCATGGATGTTCCTGCCGGCGTTGCAGCACCCGGCATCGGCGACCGCTCTGCGCGCCACCACAGGAGAATGGACATAGCCCGCAAGCCCCCCGGCGAGCCGCCGACCAAAAAAACCACCGCCCGCGCCAAGGCCCCGGCCGCACCGGCGCGGCCCCGCGCCACCCCGCGGCCCAAGGCCAGCCTCGCCATGGCGGCGAAGGCGCCTGGCACGCCGCGCAAGAAGGCCGTCGCCGCCGGGCCCGCCCCCGCCGCGCCAAAGGCCCCCCGCGCGCGCCGCAAGCCGCTCGAACCCAGCCGGCTGGATGCCATCCAGGCGCTGATCGTGGCCAGCCTCGACGACGACAAGGCCGAGAACATCATCTGCCTCGATCTCGTCGGCCGCGCCTCCTTCGCCGACCGCATGGTGATCGCCACCGGCATCGCCGACCGCCAGATCAGCGCCATGGCCACCCATCTGGACGACAAGCTGCACGAAGCCGGCATCAGGCGCGTGCAGATCGAGGGCGCCGGCGGCTCCGACTGGGTGCTGATCGATGCGGGCGACATCGTCGTGCATCTGTTCAAGCCCGAGGCCCGCGAGCTGTACGGGCTCGAACGCATGTGGGGCACCCCCGCGCTCGACGACGCCCCGGCCGAGGCACCCGGCTGACCCATGCTGCGGGTCATCGCCATCGGCCGGCAGCGCGCCGGCGCGGAGGCGGAACTCTTCGCCCGCTACGCCGCGCGCCTGCGACCGACCCTGGAACTGACGGAGCTGCCCGAGGCGCGCGGCGCCGCCGCCGAGGTCAAGCGCCGCGAGAACGAGGCCCTGCTCGCCGCCCTGCCCGCGAAGGCTCTCGTGATCGCACTCGACCCCGGCGGCGCCGCGCTCGACAGCGCCGAACTCGCCACCCGGCTGGAAGGCTGGTGCGCGCACGGCCGCCCGGTCTGCTTCCTGATCGGCGGCGCCGAGGGTCTGGACGCCGCCACCCTGGCACGCGCCGATGCGAGCCTGTCGCTGGGCCGCATGACCTGGCCGCATTTCCTCGCTCGCGCCATGCTCGCCGAGCAGCTCTACCGCGCCCACACCATCCGCGCCGGCCACCCATATCATCGACAGGGCCGTCCCTGACGCCCCTCGCGATGCGCGAGATTGTTGCGACGCGCCCGCCGCTCCGCTACGCAGTTCGCCGAGTCGCGCAAGCGAAAAACGCCGGAGTTCCCGCATGACCCAATCCCCGCCGCGTCCGGTGATGCTCGCCATCCTCGATGGCTGGGGATGGCGCGAGGAATCCGCCGACAACGCGGTGAAGCTCGCCCACACGCCGAATTTCGACCGGCTCTGGGCTGCCGGCCCGCGCGCCTTCCTCGCCGCCAGCGGCGCCGATGTCGGCCTGCCCGACGGCCAGATGGGCAATTCCGAGGTCGGCCATCTCAACATCGGCGCCGGCCGCGTCGTGGTGCAGGACCTGCCCCGCATCGCCAACGCCATCGCCGACGGCAGCCTGGCCGCCTCGGCCGAGCTCGCCGCTTTCATCGCCAGGCTGCGCGCCTCGGGCGGCACCTGCCATCTGCTCGGCCTGGTTTCGACCGGCGGGGTGCATTCGCATCAGAGCCACGCCGTGGCACTCGCCCGCATTCTGGTGCGCGCCCAGATCCCGGTTCTGGTGCACGCCTTCCTCGATGGCCGCGACACCCCGCCCCGCTCCGCCGCCGGCTTCATGAAGCAATTCATCGCCGACCTGCCGCCCGCCGCGCGCATCGCCACCGTCTGCGGGCGCTTCTACGCGATGGACCGCGACAAGCGCTGGGAACGGGTGGAACAGGCCTGGTCCACCCTGGCGCTGGGCGAGGGCGGCCATTTCCCCGACGCGCTTTCGGCCGTCGATGGCGCCTACCAGTCCGACGTGTCGGACGAATTCGTCCACCCCGCGGCGATCGGCGGCTATCGCGGCATGAACGATGGCGACGGCATCCTGTGCTTCAATTTCCGCGCCGACCGGGTGCGCGAGCTGCTCGCCGCCCTGCTCGATCCGGGCTTCACCGGCTTCGCCCGCGCCCGCGTCCCCCATTTCGCCGCCGCCCTGGGCATGACCCGCTACAGCGACGATCTCGCCCCCCTGATCGGCTGCATCTTCCCCCCGCTCGGCATGGAGCATCTGCTCGGCCAGGTCGTCGCCGCCGCCGGCCGCACCCAGTTGCGCATGGCCGAGACCGAGAAATACGCGCATGTGACGTATTTTCTGAACGGCGGCGTCGAGGTGCCCAATCCGGGCGAGGATCGGGTTCTGGTCGCCTCGCCGAAGGTCGCCACCTACGACCTCCAGCCCGAAATGTCCGAACCCGAACTCGCCGGCAAGGCGGTGGCGGCCATCGCGTCGGGCAAATACGACCTGATCATCCTCAATTTCGCCAACCCCGACATGGTCGGCCACACCGGCAATCTCGCCGCCGCGATCGCCGCGGTGGAGGCGGTGGACCGTGGCCTCGGCCAGATCGTCGCCGCGATCGAGGCCGCCGGCGGGGCGCTGCTGGTCACCGCCGACCACGGCAATTGCGAGCTGATGCGCGACCCGATCACCGGCGGCCCGCACACCGCCCACACCACCAACAAGGTGCCGGTGGTGCTGACGGGCGCGCCCGGTGCGCTGCTGCATGACGGGCGCCTCGCCGACATCGCGCCGACCCTGCTGCACCTGATGGAACTGCCCCGGCCCGCCGAGATGACCGGACGGTCGCTGCTGCTGCGCGATGCTGCCCGCGCGGCGGAATAGGCTTCTGGTCGCCGCCTTCGCCGTCGCGGCAGCCTCCGCTGCCGCCGAGCCGGCACGCTCGCCCGAGGCCCTGCGCCAGGCCATCGAGGCCGCCGAGGCCGGCCGCGACACCGCGCTCGCCGCCCGCCAGCGCGCCGACGCCCGCGCCCAGGCCGCCGCGCAGGTCGAGGCACGGCTTGCCGCCGGCCGCATCGAGGCCGCCGCCCGCCTGCGCCAGACCGAGACCAGGCTGGCCGTCGAGGCCGACCGCATGAGCGCCCTCGCCCGCACCCGCGCCGCCGTCGCCGCCCGCCTGACCCAGCGCGCCGACGATCTCACGCCGCTGCTGCCGGTCCTGCTGCGGCTCGATGCCTGGCCGGTCGAAAGCCTGATCGCCATGCCCGGCCCGACCGAGGACACGCTGCGCGGCGCGCTGGTGCTGCGCGCGCTCGCCACCACGCTGGAGGCCGACGCGCGGGACCTGCGCGCCCGGCAGACCGCGCTG
>DAHWBL010000314.1 GCA_027323595.1 Acetobacteraceae bacterium
CGCCCTTGGGGCCGCGCGCGACGAACACGCCGACGGTGGCATAGCGCGAGGCCGGGTTGCGGAACTTCTCATAGTTGGATTTCTCCGGGATCGGGAACTCGATCGCGGTGATCAGCTCGCCCGGCTCCAGCGCGGTGGTGAACATGCCCTGGAAGAAATCATCCGCCTCGATCCGGCGCCGGTCGGTCTGGATGGTGGCGCCCAGCGCCAGCACCGCCGCCGGATAGCAGGCCGAGGGGTCGTTGTTGGCGAGCGACCCGCCCATGGTGCCGCGATAGCGCACCTGCCGGTCGCCGATCCAGCTCGCCATCAGCGCGAGGCCGGGGATGGATTTCTTCACGTTCGCATCAAGCGAGGTGGTGCGATGGGTGGTCATCGCCTGGATCGTGATGGTGCCAGACGTGGCGGTGATGCCCGACAGGCCGAGCCCGGCCAGATCGACCACCCCGCTCGGCTTGTTCAGCCGCTGCTTGAGCACCGGGATGAAGGTCATGCCGCCGGCGAGCGCCTTGGCCTCGCCGTCCGCCGCGAGCAGCCCGACCGCGTCGCCAATGCTGCCCGGTCGGCTATACGTAAAATCATACATCGTTGCTGATCCCCTATTCGGCGGCGAGCGCTGGCCGGCCCGCCTGTATGATGCCCCAGATTTTCTCCGGCGTCAGCGGCATGTCCATATGCCGCACGCCATAATCCGACAGCGCGTCGATCACCGCGTTCACCACCGCCGGCGGGCTGCCGATGGCCCCCACCTCGCCGCAGCCCTTCGCGCCCAGCGGGTTGTGCGTGCACATGGTGCTCTCGGTGCCGACGGTGATGTTGGGCAGGCAGTCGGCGCGCGGCATGGTGTAGTCCATGAACGAGCCGCTGACCAACTGTCCGCCGGCGTCGTAGCACGCGGCTTCGAGCAGCGCCTGGCCGATCCCCTGGGCCACCCCGCCCTGCACCTGGCCTTCGACGATCATCGGGTTCACCACCCGGCCGACATCGTCCACGGCGACGAAATTCACCACGCGCACCACCCCGGTCTCGGGGTCGAGCTCGACCTCGCAGACATGGCAGCCGCCGGGGAAGGTGAAGTTCTTGGGGTCGTAGAAGGCGGTCTCCTCCAGCCCCGGCTCCAGCTCGTCGAGCGGGTAGTTGTGCGGCACGTAGGCGGCGAGCGACACCTCCGCCAGCGCCTTCGCCCGGTCGGTGCCCTTCACCCGGAACTGGCCCTGGGAGAACTCGATGTCCGCGACATCCGCCTCCAGCAGATGGGCGGCGATCTTGCTGCCCTTGAGGATGATCTTGTCCATCGCCTTGACCATCGCCGAGCCGCCCACCGCCAGGCTGCGGCTGCCATAGGTGCCCATGCCGAACGGGATGCGCGCGGTGTCGCCATGCACGATATCGACCTGGTCGAACGCCACGCCGAGCTGGTCGGCGACGAGCTGGGCGAAGGTGGTCTCGTGGCCCTGGCCGTGGCTGTGGGTGCCGGTGAACACCGTCACGCTGCCGGTCGGGTTGACGCGCACATTGGCCACCTCGAACAGGCCGGCGCGGGCGCCAAGCGAGCCCACCACCGCGCTCGGCGCGATGCCGCAGGCCTCCAGATAGGTGGAGATGCCCATGCCGCGCAGCCTGCCGGCCGCCTTTGCCGCCGCGCGCCGGGCCGCGAACCCATCGAAATCCGCCGCCGCCAGCGCCGCGTCCAGCGTCATGACATGGTTGCCGCTGTCATATTGCAGCGCCACCGGCGTCTGATACGGATAAGCGTCGGACGGGATGAAGTTGCGCCGCCGCAGCGCCACCCGGTCCATCCCGGTCTCGCGCGCGATCACATCGACCAGCCGTTCGAGCAGATAGCTCGCCTCCGGCCGGCCGGCGCCGCGATAGGCATCCACCGGCACGGTGTTGGTGAACACCGCCTTCACCTCGGCATGGATCAGCGGCGTGCGATACACGCCTGCCAGCAGCGTCGCATACAGATAGGTCGGCACCGCCGGGGCGAAGGTGGAGAGATAGGCACCCATGTTGCACAGGGTGCGGACCCTGAGCGCGAGGAAATTGCCCTGCGCGTCGAGCGCCATCTCGGCGGTGCTGTCATGGTCGCGGCCATGCGCGTCGGAGATGAACGCCTCGGCGCGGTCCGACGTCCATTTCACCGGCCGACCGAGCTTGCCCGCGGCCCAGGTGACCAGCGCCTCCTCGGCGTAATGATAGATTTTCGAGCCGAAGCCGCCGCCGACATCGGGGGCGACCACGCGCAGCCGGTGCTCGGGGATGTGCAGCACGAAGGCGCCCATCAGCAGCCGGATCACGTGCGGATTCTGGCTGGTGGTGTAGAGCGTGTGGTCGCCGGTGAACGGATCGAAATCGCCGATCGCGGCGCGCGGCTCCATCGCGTTGGGCACCAGCCGGTTGTTGGTCAGATCGAGGCTGACGACGCGGTGCGCGCCGGCGAAGGCGGCATCCACCCCGGCCTTGTCGCCGATCTGCCAGTCATAGCACACATTGCCCGGCGCCTCGTCATGCAGGCTCGCGGCCCCCGCGACGATCGCGTCGCGCACGCCCACCACCGGCGGCAGGTCCGCATAGGAGATCACCAGCGCCTCGGCGGCGTCGCGGGCCTGCTGGCGGGTGCCGGCCACCACCAGCGCCACCGGATCGCCGACATGGCGAACCTTGCCGATCGCCAGCACCGGATGCGCCGGCTCGGCCATCGGGCTGCCGTCCTTGTTGTGGAGCTGCCAGCCGCAGGGCAGCCCGCCGACGCCATCGGCGGCCAGATCGGCGCCGGTATAGACCGCGACCACCCCGTCCATCGCCAGCGCCGCGGCGGCATCGATGCCGACAAGCCGCGCATGCGGCCGGTCGGACCGCTTGACGATGGCGTGCAGCTGTCCGGGTCGGTTCAGATCGTCGGTGTAGCGACCCTTGCCGTTGAGGAAGCGCAGATCCTCACGCCGGCGAACCGACGCGCCGATTCCCTCGAAGCCCATTGGTTGCCGCCTCCCTGAAAGGTCGCTGCCGCTATTCCGCCGCCGCTGGAACCTTCTTGCCATGCATCAAGGGCCAGGCAGCGGCGATCGCCTTGACGATGTTATGATAGCCGGTGCAGCGGCACAGATTGCCTTCCAGCCCGTGCCGGATCTGCTCCTCGGTGAGGCCATCGGGGTTGGTTTTCACCAGATCGATCGCGTTCATCACCATGCCGGGCGTGCAGAAGCCGCATTGCAGCGCATGATGCTCGCGAAACATTTCCTGCATCGGGTGCAGCGTGCCGTCGGCCGCCGCCAGCCCCTCGATGGTGGTGATGCTGGCGCCATCGACCTGCAAGGCGAGAACGGTGCAGGACTTCACCGACTTGTCGTCGATCTGCACCACGCAGGCGCCGCACTGGCTGGTGTCGCAGCCGACATGGGTGCCGGTGAGCCCGATCTTCTCGCGCAGCAGCTCGACCAGCAGGGTGCGGCCTTCCACCTCCACCGAGTGGCGCTTGCCGTTCACAGTCAAGGAAACCTGAGGCATCGCTCTCCCCCTCGTCGCTGGTGTGCCGTGTTTGTCCGTGTGGGGCGCAGTGTTGGCGCGCCGGCCCGTCGCGGTCAAGCCGGCAGCGCCGCTTGAAACAAGTGCCGACCGCGTCTAATCGGAAACGCGCCCTTCGCGGACGCGGCAACATCCAGGTGGCACGGTGGAGAATCGATCGAGGCGATATAGCCGTCCGTACATAACCCTCGGTCGGCGATGATCGGCGCGACAGCACGGCTGAACCCCGCGCGGCGCGCCTGGATCATCGATCTGCTGCGCTTTGGCACCGTCGGTGGTGTCGGATTTCTTCTCGACAGCGCCACGGTCTATGCCAGCCGGGCCGCGCTGGGGCTCTATGGTGCGGGCGTGCTCGCCTATTTCGTCGCCGCCACCGGCAACTGGCTGCTCAACCGGGTCTGGACCTTTCGCGGTCGCGGCAGCGGCCCCGCGCACCGCCAATGGGCGGCATTCCTCGCCGCGAATCTGGTCGGATTCGTGCTCAATCGGGGCACCTACGCCATCCTGGTGACGGTCAGCGCGCTGTGCGCGCGCCAGCCGGTCTATGCCATCGCCGCCGGCGCGATCGCCGGGCTGTTCACCAATTTTTCGCTCAGCCGCAAACTGGTGTTCAAGTGACCCCGCGCGTCGCCGTGCTGATCCCGTGCTACAACGAGGCATCGAGCATCGCCGCGGTTGTCGCCGATTTTCGCGCCGCCCTGCCCGCCGCGACGATCCATGTCTACGACAATAATTCCACTGACGACACGGTTTCGCGCGCCGCCGCCGCCGGCGCGCTGGTTCGCCGCGAGGCGCTGCAGGGCAAGGGCCAGGTGGTGCGCCGCATGTTCGCCGACATCGAGGCCGACGCCTATATTCTCGTCGATGGTGATGGCACCTACGACGCCGCCGCCGCCCCCGCCCTGCTCGCCCGCCTGCTCACCGACGGGCTCGACATGGTCACCGGCACCCGACAGCACGATTCCGCCGCCGCCTACCGCCCGGGCCACCAGTTCGGCAACCGGCTGCTCACCGGCATCGCCGCGTCCATTTTCGGCGACCGCATCACCGACATGCTGTCGGGCTATCGCGCCTTCTCGCGCCGCTTCGTCAAATCCTTCCCCGCCCTGTCCGCCGGCTTCGAGACCGAGACCGAATTCACCGTGCATGCGCTGGAGCTGGCCATGCCGATCGGCGAGATCATGGTGCGCTACGGCGAACGCCCGGCGGATTCGCCGTCCAAGCTCAACACCTTCCGCGATGGCTGGCGCATCCTGCGGATGATCCTGATGCTGCTGCGCAACGAACGTCCGCTGCGCTTTTTTGGCATGCTCGGCATCGTCACGCTGCTGGTGGCGATCGCGCTGGCCATTCCGGTGTTCGTCGAATTCGCCCGCACCGGCCTCGTGCCGCGCCTGCCCACCGCGGTGCTCGCCACCGGGCTGTCGCTGCTGTCCTTCCTGTCGGCGTTCACCGGGCTGATCCTGCAAACCGTCACCATCGGCCGACGCGAGATGAAGCGCCTCGCCTATCTCGCCGTGCCGGGTCCGCTGGCCGCGGGCTTCCGCCTCACCGAGCCGCCGGCATGAGGCGCGCCGTCGTCGCGCTCGCGCTGCTGGCGTTCGCCGCGTCGGCCCGCGCCGAGGAAACGCGGGTGGTCGGCGCGGCCAATGCCGGGTGCATCGCCGGCGCCGAGGAACTGCCGGCGCGCGGGCCGGGATTTGTCACGCTGCATCGCGCCGAAAGCCATTTCTGGGGACACCGCGAAACCATCGCGGGCATCGAGACGCTGGCGCGGCAGGCAACCGACGCGGGCCTGGGTGACATCTATGTCGGCGACATCTCGCCGCGCCATGGCGGGCCGCAGCCGGGCGCGCACGCCAGCCACCAGCGCGGCATCGATGCCGACATCTGGCTGTCCGCCGGACCGCGCGGCCCGCTCACCGACGCCCAGACCGCCAGCACCACGCCGCCCTCAATGGTCCGGGCCGACGGCATGGATGTCGATCCGGCCCGCTTCACGCCCGCGATCGTCTCGCTGATCCGCCTGGCCACCGAATTGCCGGGCGTCGATCGGGTGCTGGTGAACCCGGCGATCAAGGCGCATCTGTGCCGCACCGCCGGACCCGACCGCGCCTGGCTGCACCGGCTGCGTCCGTGGTGGGGCCACGCCGCGCACATGCATCTGAGCTTTCACTGTCCGGCCGATCAGCCGGGCTGCGTGCAGATGCCGCCGCCGCCACCCGGCGATGGGTGCGACGCCACGCTCGACTGGTGGTTCAGCGCCGAGGCGCGCACGCCCGCGCCGAGCCGCCCGGCCGCGAAGCCGGTGCTGCCCGCCTTCTGTCGCGCCCTGCTCGCCGGCCCGTGATGGCCGCGATGTCGGTTGGCCTGATATATCGTTGTTTCGTGTCGTTGCGTGTCGGAGGATTGCATGGGTGAGTTTTCGATCGGCCAACCGGTTCCGCGCAGCGAGGACCCCGCCTTGCTGCAAGGCCGCGGGCGCTACAGCGCCGACATCGCCGCGCCGGGCCAGGCCTATGGCGTGTTCGTGCGCTCCCGCCACGCCCACGGCGCGCTGACCGGCATCGACATCGCCGCCGCGGCCACCCTGCCCGGCGTGCGCGCCATCTTCACCCAGGCCGATCTGGATGCCGCCGGCGTCGGCCCCATGCCGCCGCAGCAGGCCGCGAAAAACGCCGACGGCACGCCGATGCACGCCCCCGCGCAGCCGGTGTTGGCGCGCGACAAGGTGCATTATGTCGGCGAACCGGTGGCCCTGGTGGTGGCCGACACCCGCGCCCAGGCGCGCGACGCCGCCGAGGCGGTGCTGCTCGCCATCGACCCGCTGCCCGCGGTCACCACCGCCTCGGCGGCGGTGGCGCCGGGCGCGCCGCAGGTGCATGCGCAGGCGCCGGGCAATGTCGCCCTCACCTTCCGCCATGGCGACGCGGACGCGGTCGCCGCCGCCTTCGCGTCGGCCGCCCATGTCACCCGCCTGTCGGTGCGCAACACCCGCCTGGTGGTGGCGCCGATGGAGCCGCGCTCGGCTCTGGCCGTGCCGGACCCGGCGAGCGGGCATCTCAGCCTGCATGTCGGCTGCCAGGGCGTGTTCGGGATGCGCAACACGCTGCGCGGCGTGCTCGGGCTGGAAGCCGGGCAGCTTCGCGTGCTCACCGGCAATGTCGGCGGCTCGTTCGGCATGAAGGCGTCGTGCTATCCGGAATATGTCGCGCTGCTGCACGCCGCGCGCGCGCTCGCCCGCCCGGTCACCTGGACCGATGACCGCAGCGATTCGTTCCTGTCGGACAGCCATGGCCGCGACCATGAGACCGAGCTGGCGCTGGCGCTCGACGCGCAGGGACATTTCCTGGCGTTGCGCGCCGAGGTGCTCGGCAATGTCGGCGCGGCCCTGTCCAACGCGGTGTTCCTGCCGCCCACCGTCAACACCGCGAAAAACATCGTCGGCGTCTATCGCACGCCGCTGCTCGAAGTGGTCAGCCGCTGAGTGTTCACCAACACCTCCCCGGTCGGCGCCTATCGCGGCGCGGGGCGGCCGGAGGGCAATTATTACATGGAGCGGCTGATCGACACCGCCGCGCGGCAGATGGGCATCGACCGCATCGAACTGCGCCGGGCCAACCAGATCCAACCCGACGCCCTGCCCTATGCCGCCCCCTCGGCGCAGACCTATGACAGCGGCGATTTCCCCGCCGTGCTGGACCGCGCGCTGCACCGGGCCGACTGGGACGGATTTGCCGCCCGCCGCGCCGACAGCCGCCGGCGCGGGCGGCTGCGCGGCCTGGGGCTCGGCCAGTATCTGGAAGCCACCGCGCCGCCATCGCAGGAAATGGGCGGCATCCGCTTCGAGGCGAACGGCGATGTCACCATCATCACCGGCACGCTCGATTACGGCCAGGGCCACGCCACCGCCTTCGCGCAGGTGCTGGCGGACCGGCTCGGCCTGCCGTTCGCGCGCATCCGCCTGCTGCAGGGCGACAGC
The DNA here is from genome assembly GCA_027323595.1 of Acetobacteraceae bacterium. Classification (GTDB taxonomy): domain Bacteria; phylum Pseudomonadota; class Alphaproteobacteria; order Acetobacterales; family Acetobacteraceae; genus CAIVDX01. Next base: position 7,511 of record DAHWBL010000314.1, read on the forward strand.
GACCAACTGCTCGCCGGCGGCGGCTCCGGCGGCTCGCGCTCGATCATGTCGAGCGGCAGCGCCATCGTCGCCGCCGCCGCCGAGGTGGTCGAGCGCGGCCGCCAGATCGCCGCCCATCTGCTCGAAGCCGCGGCGAGCGACATCGAGTTCAATGACGGGCGCTTCAGCATCGCCGGCACCGACCGCTCCATCACCCTGCTCGACATGGCCGCGCGGCTGCGCGCGGGCGTCGCGCTGCCGGAGGGAACCCCGGCCAGCCTCGATGTCGCGCTGGTGGAAAAATCCCCGCCCTCGGCATTTCCCAACGGCTGTCACGTCGCCGAGATCGAGATCGACCCGGACACCGGCGAGGTGTTCCTCGACCGCTACGAGACCGTCAATGATTTCGGCGTGCTGGTGAATCCGCTGCTGGTGCAAGGACAGTTGCATGGCGGCATCATGCAGGGGCTCGGCCAGGCGCTGCTGGAGAACACCCATTATGACGAGTCCGGCCAGTTGCTGAGCGGCTCGTTCATGGATTACGCGATGCCGCGCGCCGACCATGGCATCGGCTTCGGCTTCGCCAGCCTGCCCGCGCCGGCGCGGACCAACGTGCTCGGGGTGAAAGGGTGCGGCGAGGCCGGCTGCGCGGGCTCGCTGCCGGCGATCATGAACGCGGTGGTGGACGCGCTGGCCGAGCACGGCGTCACCCATATCGACATGCCGGCGACCCCGCAGCGTGTGTGGCAGGCATTGCGGGAGGCACGCGGCTGAACCGCCCGCCACCCGCGACCGAACGGATCAGCCCGCGCTTCGAGGCGCTCGATGGCTGGGACGACGCGAGCGCGCTCGCCGCGCTGTGGGAATCCCAGCTCGCCGCGGTCGCCGCCATCGGCCCGGCGCTGCCTGCGCTCGCCGCCGCGGTGGCCGCCGCCGCCGCGCGCATCGGCCAGACCGGGCGGCTGGTCTATGCCGGCGCCGGCAGCTCGGCGCGCATCGCAGCCCAGGACGCCGCCGAACTCGCCCCCACCTTCGCCTGGCCGGCGGCGCGCGCGCTGGTGCTGATCGCCGGCGGCCCGGGCGCACTGCTCACCGCCGCGGAGGGCGCGGAGGACCGTGGCGATGATGGCGCCGCCGCCGCCGCCGCCGCCGGGCTCGGCACGGCCGACGTGCTGATCGGCATCGCCGCCAGTGGCGCCACCGCCTACACCCTGGGCTGCGTCACCGCCGCGCGGGCCGCCGGCGCGCTCAGCATCGGCATCGCCAACAGCCCCGGCGCGCCGCTGCTCGCCGCCGCCGACCACGCGATCCTGCTCGCCACCGCGGCCGAGCCGATCGCGGGGTCCACCCGGCTTGGCGCCGGCACCGCGCAGAAGGTGGCGCTCAATTTGTTCTCCACCCAGCTCATGGTGCGGCTGGGGCGGGTGTATCGCGGCCGGATGGTGGAGGTGCGCCCGACCAACGCCAAGCTGCGCCGCCGCGCGGTCGGCATCGTGGCCGCGCTGAGCGGGGCGAGCGCGGATGCCGCCGAGGCGGCGCTGGCGGCGGCCGATGACAGCATCAAGCTCGCGGTGCTGATGGCACGCGGCATGTCGCGCGCGGCGGCCGAGGCCGCGCTCGCCGACAGCGCCGGCCGGCTGCGCCCGCTGCTCGATCCGCCGGCGGGTTGATGCGCGCGCTGGTCGCGACGCAGGTTTTCGACGGCACGCAAATGCACGCCAACCACGCCGTGCTGGTCGAGGCCGGGCATGTCGCCGCCCTGTGCCCGACCGCGGAGCTGCCGCCGCGGATGGCGGCGCAGACGTTGCCACGTGGCTGGATTCTTGCGCCCGGCTATGTCGATCTGCAGGTCAATGGCGGCGGCGGCGTGCTGTTCAACGACGCGACCAACGCCGCCGGCCTCGCCGCCATCGCCGCCGCCCATCGCGGGCTTGGCACCACCGCCATCCTGCCGACGCTGATCAGCGGCAGCCGGACGCGGATCAGCGCGGCACTCGCCGCCGTCGCGGCGCCGCCAGCCGGCATTCTGGGGGTGCATCTGGAAGGCCCGCATCTGGCCATCGCGCGTCGGGGCATCCATCCGGCGACGGCGATCCGGCCAATGCTGGAGGCCGACCTCGCGCAGCTCCGGCCGCCGCGGGTCGGCCATCTGCTGGTCACCCTCGCGCCCGAAACCCTGCCCGCCGGCGCGCTCGCCCGGCTGGTCGCGACCGGCGCGGTGGTGTTCGCCGGCCACAGCGAGGCCGACTGGGACGACATGGTCGCCGCGC
>DAHWBL010000337.1 GCA_027323595.1 Acetobacteraceae bacterium
CGCACCGGCGCGCCGCTGGGCAGCATCAAGGCATGGATCCGCCGCGGGCTCACCAGCCTGCGCGGCTGCCTGGACGGAGCGGCGGGATGACCACACCAGACAATCCCGACCAGCCAGCGCCCCCCGCGTCGCCCGACGCGGATATGCTCGCCGCCGAATACGTGCTCGGCGCGCTGTCGGGCCGGGACGCGGCACAGGTCGCCGCCGACCCGGCGATGGCCGGCGCGATCGCCGCGTGGCAGGCCCGGCTGGCACCGTTGGCGCGCACGCTCGACCCGGTCGCCCCGCCCGCCGAGCTGTGGGCGCGGATCGACGCGGCGACCAGGCCGGCCGAGATCGTTCCGCTGTTCCGCCGGCTGGAGCTGTGGCGCGGCCTCGCCGCCGCCTCGATGGCGCTTGACGCGGCCTTGGCAATCGTGCTGGTCAGCCGCTCACCGGGGCCGCCGCCGATCGTGGCGGCTCTTGCGCCGGTCTCAGGGCCTGGGGTGGCGTTCTTCGCGCGCATCGACCCTGCCGGCGACCTGATCGTGGTGCCGGTGAGCCCCGCCGCGGTGCCGGCCGGGCGCGATCTGCAACTATGGGCACTCGCCGAGGGCGCGGCCCGTCCGGTGTCTCTGGGCGTGCTGCCCGCAGGTGGCGCGCGGGTGGCAGCGGCCCGCCTGCCGGCCGGCGCCCAGGTGCTGGTGAGCCTGGAGCCCGCCGGTGGCTCCCCCACCGGGCAGCCCACCGGGCCGGTCCTCTACGGTGGCAAACTGCTCCGCTGACGCACCGCGCCGCGCACCGATCATGCGGGGCAAATGCCGGGTGGACCAAAAAAATCCTGCCGCGCTGCATCCGCCGGCGCAACCCCCGCGTAGGGGGTGTGCGGTCACCTCGGGCCGCGCACATCACAAGGACCTCCACCATGACCCGCACCCCGCTGATCCCGACCCTGGCCGCCCTGCTGCTGGCCGGCAGCGCCTTTGCCGGCGCGCATGCCCAGATGGCGAAAACCCAGATGGAACCAATGACGATGGCCGATCCCGCGACCACCGTGATGGTTGGCGGACAGGCGATGTATCCGTCCAGGACCATCGTCGCCAACGCGGTCAACTCCGCCGACCACACCACGCTGGTCGCCGCGGTGAAGGCCGCCGGTCTGGTCGACGCGCTCGGCGGCAAGGGCCCGCTGACGGTGTTCGCGCCGACCAACGAAGCCTTCACCGATCTGCCCGCCGGCACCGTGGAGACCCTGCTGAAGCCCGAAAACAAGGACATGCTGGTGAAGATACTCGAAAATCACGTTGTCGCGGGCGACTATGGCAGCACCGACCTGCGCGCGGCGATCATCGCCGGCCATGGCAAGGCGGTGCTGAAGACCCTCGCCGGCACCACGCTGATCGTCACGATGAACGGCACCTCGAATTTCCTGGTGCATGATGGCAAAGGCGGCGTCGCCGACATCGCGATCACCGACGTGAACCAGTCCAACGGCGTGATCCATGTGGTGGACAAGGTGCTGCTCCCGGCCGGCTGACAGCGACGGCCCCGGTGGCGTGAGGGGAGCGGACAGCGCGCAATTGCCGGCGCGCTGTCCGCCTTCCTGACCGGATCAGTGCCGGGCACGCTCCTGCGCATGGTGCATCGCCCGCCAGACCCGCTCTGGCGTTGCCGGCATTTCGATGTGCGTGACCCCGAACCCGCTCAACGCATCGACGATGGCGTTGATCACGACACCAAGTGCGGGGGTGGTGCCGCCTTCACCGGCCGGGCGCATGCCCAGCGGATGGGTGGGTGAGGGAACCTCGCTGATGATCGTGTCAAAGAACGGAAAATCATCGGCGCGCGGCATCGCGTAATCCATGAACGTTCCAGACAGGAGCTGGCCGCTGGAGGATTCGTAGAAACATTGCTCCAGCAGCGCCTGGCCGACGCCCTGCGCGATGCCGCCATGGGTCTGGCCGTGAATGATCATCGGGTTGACCGCCCGCCCGGCGTCATCGACGGCGGTGTGACGCACAATCTCGACCACCCCGGTATCGGCATCGATCTCCACTTCGCAGACATGGCTTCCATACGGAAAGCTCGCGACATCGACGGTTTCATCGCACTGCGCGCTCAGCTCTCCTTGCAACTCCCGCGGCAGATCGTCGCGCATGGCCATCGCCGCGGCAATTTCAAACAGACCGACCGATCGGCCCGCTGCCTCGGTGCGAAAACATCCATCGACGAACTCCAACCTGTCGGCCGGCATCTGCAACAGCAGCGCGGCGACCGATCGCGCCTTGGCGATGATCGCGTCGGCGGACTTCCA
>DAHWBL010000367.1 GCA_027323595.1 Acetobacteraceae bacterium
GTGAACGGCATCTGGGGCGGCTATGGCGGCGCGGGCGCCAAGACGGTGATCCCGTCGCAGGCGCACGCCAAGGTCTCGTTCCGCCTGGTGCCGGGGCAGGAGCCGGCGCGGGTCGCCGAGGCGTTGCGCGGCTTCGTCGCCGCACGCCTGCCGCCGGGCGCATCGGCGGAGGTGACGATCCTGTCCGCCGCCCCCGCGGTGGCGGTGCCGACCGACGCGCCGATCGTTGGTGCGGCGCCTGCGGCGTTGGCCGCCGAATATGGCCGCGCGCCGCTGCTGGTCGGCAGCGGCGGCTCGATCCCGGTGGTCGAGAGCCTGCGCCGGCTGCTCGCCGCGATCGGCGCCGGTGCGCGTCAGTAATACTGCAGAATGCCGGACAAGGTGGTGTTTGTGTCCAGATAATGGATCTCGGTGATCCGCCAGCCGCCGTCCAGCAGCACCAGATCGATGCGCAGATGCACTTTCTGGTCGAGATTGTCGAAGCCGACATCGGCGGTGGCCGCCGCCGGGCCGCTGGCGGCGACGCGGATGCGCAGATTTTTCAGCGCCCAGTCCTGCGCGTCGACGAACGGGTCGCCATCGAGCGCCGCCGGCTCATCCAGCCGGGCGGATTTGGCGCGGTCGGCGAGGATCAGCGTGGCGAGCGGCGGGTCGAACAGCTTGCGCACCTCGGCGGAACCGTCGAGCGGCACGCCGGCGCTGCCATGGCGACCGGTATAGGCGTCATAGATATGCTCGACGAAGGCTTGCGCCGAGGCGGTCGGCGCGGAGCGGGCGAGGCCTTGGGTGGCAAGGCCGGGGGTGGCGATGGCCAGCGCGCCGGCACAGGCGATGAGGCGGCTGATCCGCAGCAGCCGGCGAAAGCCGGGGCGAGCCGGCCAATGCCGACGAATTTCGGACGATTCCGGTCGCCCGGTGCGTCGCCGGGCCGTCCTGTTCGTCAATCCCGCGTATCGAAGCTGCACGATTCCATCATGCTAGTCGCCCGACGCGCGCCGATCAATCGCCACTGTTGCAATTTGGTCAACCACGTGATGCCGGCGCAACAGTCGTGGCCTACGCCGATCAGGTTCGGTGTATTAGGCCGGTGCCGCGCAGCAGCTCCGCCGGCGCGACCAGCCGCACCACCCGCCAGCCGACCCCGTCGAAACGAAACACCATCTTCACGTCGCGCGGCCCGGCGGTGCCCGACATGGTCAGATGCGCGATGAACGAGGCCGGCCCGTTGAAATAGGCCCAGCCAAGCCGCGCGCCCGGCGGCAGCGCCGGGAGGGCCGAGGCCGTCGCCGACCCCGTGCGGAACACGCCGTCACCAACCTGTCCGCCGAGCCGCGCGAGCGTCCGCGCGCTGCCGGGCGCGGCCGGCTCCGCCCCATCCGGCGCGGGCGCCTCGGCGAAGCTGTGCCGCAGGCGTCGCCAATCGACATGGCGGTCCACCCAGGCGACGTCGCCGTGCCGTAACGCCTGGTCGAACCGATAGAGCGTGACATAGGGCAGCGCCACATAGACCAACAGCACCGCGCCGGCGCCGGCGGCGAGGCCGCCACGCAGGTATTTCGGCAAGACCGGCCGGGCGAGCCCGCGCATGTCGCGTCCTCCGCCATGCACCAGGTCGCGAGGGTGCAGAAAATCAGCATGGACCCGATCGGCGGGTCTGCCCAATCACGATCAGCGGCGGCGTGTCATCGCCCGATGCCCAGCAGCACGAAGGCGACGCGGCACCATTGGTCGGAGCGGTTCTGCCAGGCATGGTTGGTGGCGCGCTGCACCACCACATCGCCGGCGGCAAGGCTGATCCAGTCCTCATCGAGCTTCATCTCGATCCGCCCGGACAGCACGATGGCGTAATCGACGCTGTCGGTGCGGTGCATGAACGGGTGCGAGGGCGGCCGCCGCGTCGGGTCATGCAGGCCGCCATGCTCGCGGGCGAGCGCGTCGATCGGGTAGGCGGCCAGCGCGGCGTCGTGCGTGGGCGGGAAATCCACCACCCGCAGAACGCTGCCCCGCGGATGCGGGCCGGTGCCGGTGTGGCCCTCGGCGCGATCATCGGTGGTGCAGATGTCGGCCGGGCGCTCGCGGGTGGTCCACAGCAGCCGGCTGGCATTGCCGCGACCGGGGCGGGTGCGCACATGCGGCGTGGCGGCGTCGATCAGCACCACCGCGCGCCCATCCGCGTCATGACCGGTGACGACGCGGCGGATCGCGCCGAGCCCAGGCTCCTCGGGATCATCCATGGCGGCATTTCGCGGCGGGCGCGCTGGCTCGTCAAGCGCGCGAGGTTGACGCCATCGCGCGTGTCTTCGCATCATCGCGGCCCAGCCAGTCCAGGAGCCGGCATGACCGCCTATATCGTCGGAGCGTTCGAGCACCCAACGCGGCTCGCCCCCGACATTCCGCTCGCGCGCCTGCACGCCGAATGCGCGCGCGGCGCGCTCATCGATGCAGGGCTGCACAAGAACGACATCGACGCCTATTTCTGCGCCGGCGACGTGCCCGGCTGGGACATGGCCGGGGTCGGCCCGTTCTCGATCATCGATTACATGGGACTCAAGCTTCGCTATCTCGACACCACCGAAAGCTGGGGCTCGTCCTATATCAACCATGTCGCGCACGCCGCCGACGCGATCGACGCCGGACGCTGCGACATCGCGCTGGTGACCCTGGCGGGGCGGCCACGCAGCGAAAAAATCGCCACCGGCACCGCCGCGCGCGCGCAGGGCAGCGGCCCGGAATCGGTGTTCGAGGCGCCCTACGGCCCGACCGTGACCAACATGTATGCGATGTGCGCGGCGCGCCACATGCACGAATTCGGCACCACCTCCGAGCAGCTCGCCTGGATCAAGGTCGCGGCGTCCCACCACGCGCAATGGAACCCGCATGCCATGCTGCGTGACGTCGTCACCGTCGAGCAGGTGCTGGCCAGCCCGATGATCGCCGACCCGCTGCACCGGCTCGATTGCTGCGTCATCAGCGACGGCGGCGGCGCGGTGATCGTCGCCAATGAGCGGGTGGCGCGCGCCTGCGGGCGGCCGCTGGTCGCCGTGCGCGGCGCGGGCTTCGCCACCAAGCATCTCGATGGTGGCAGGGTGGACCTCACCTTTTCCGGCGCCGCCTGGTCGGGCCCGCGCGCCTTCGCCGCCGCCGGGGTCACGCCGGCGGACATCAAATACGCCTCGATCTATGACAGCTTCACCATCACCGTGCTGATCCAGTTGGAAGATCTCGGGTTTTGCGAGAAGGGGCGTGGTGGCGACTTCGTGGCCGACGGCAATCTGATCTCGGGGGTGGGAAAGCTGCCGTT